>CAZHGG010000180.1:0-9105 GCA_964531755.1 uncultured Polyangiaceae bacterium | reverse complement strand
GGCGCGTGAGGCGGAGGAGGCCGCGAGGGCCGCCGCCGCGGACGCCCCCGCGTACCGCCGCCCCGCGGAGCCCGACGCTCCGGTCGAGGTGGTCGCGCACACACCCTCGAAGCCCCTCCACGCCCTGCTCGGCCTGCCCGCGCTGCTCGGCGCGCACGCCGTGCTGAACGCCGCGCTCTTCGCGAGCCCCACAGGCGGCGTGGACACCTTCCTTCACACGTGCGGATACCCTCTCTCGCAGCTCCCCACTCCGCCCCCGCACGACTGCCACTATCTGTGCACCATCGCCGCGCAGGGGAGCCCGGGGCTGGTGCGCCCGCTCCGCTGGGGAGTGCGCCGCGGCCGATCGATCGTGGTCAATCGGCAGCTCGCCCTCGCCAACGCCTTCGAGGACCTCCTCCACGAGCGCTGGCCCGCGTTCGGCCGGCTCGCGCGGCGCGTGTACGACGCGCTCGCCTTTCCCATCTCGCAGCACCTCACGCGCCGCTGGATGGCGAATACGCTGTACGTCGCCATGAAGCCCGCGGAGCTCGTGTTCGCCGTGGCGCTCCTGCTCTTCGACCCGCGCGATCCCGAGGAGCGCGTCGACCGCATGTACCGGTGAGCCCACGCGGCGAGGCGGCGCGGGCTACCTCGACGCCGGCTCGACGAGCCATCCGGTCGAGCCACGATCGTACGGTGGCGGCTGGGGCTCAGGCCGCGTCACGGCGTAGGTGACCAAGACGCCCCCCGCGATCACCGCGGCGGCGCTGGTCCAGAACCACCACTTCTTGGTGACGGGGGTCTCGGTGCGCACGAGCGCCGCCTGGATGCGGCTCTCCTCGCCAGCGTTGAGCGTCACGCGCGCCTCGTAGGGGTTGAACCCCTCCTTCCGCAGGAGCACGCGGTAGGAGCCCGAGGGACGCGAGAGCTCGAGCGGCGCGACGCCCACGTCGAGCCCGTTGACGGTCACCACCGCCGAGCGTTCGGTCGAGGCGATGCGGAGCGTCCCCGGCAGGCGCGAGAGCTCGAGGGCCAGGGGCTCCCGGGTGCCTGGCGCGAACGTGCGGTTCAAGACGATGTTCGCGAACCCCTTGCGAGAGAGCGTAAAGGTGCGCGTGCCCGGGTCGATCACGAGCTCGAACGCGCGCCGGGGCGGAGCCTCCCCGACGCCGGGCTCGCGCAGGCCCGCGACGAGGACGGCCCCCTCCACCGCGAGCGGGCGCCCGTCGACGGCGACGCCGGCGTCGGCGGGCTGAAGGTCCACCGCGAGGTGCACGAGGATGCGCTCGATCTCGCCGAGATAGGCCTCCGCCTCCCGCGCCATCGCCGCGGGCAGCGTCGCCTCGGGGGAAGAGCGCGCGAGCGCGCCGCCGAGGCTACGTCGCGCACGCACGTACCGCCCCAACGACCACTCACAAACGCCGATGTTGTACGTCGTGACCGGGTGCGTGCGGAGCGTCGACGAGCGCTCGAAGAGCGTGAGCGCCTCGGCCCACTGGGACCGCTTCGCCAGCTCGATCCCTTGTGTGTAGAGTGCACGCGCCTCGGCTGTGGCCTCTTCCGGCGGGCGCACACCGGACCCCGCGGGCGCAGCCGAAGGGGGCGCGTCCGCGCGCGCGACGGAGGGCCCCAGCGAGGCGAGCGCGGCGAGCAGGGCGGCTGCGACGAGAGGGTGACGCATGGTCCGGCCCACCGACGGTACCTCAGAATGGAACGTTTTCCTGCATCTGGCCGGGCAGCGGCGGCGACGTCGCCTTGCCGGACGGGACCGCGGGGACCGACGCTTGCGGCTTTGGTGTGCCGCGCGTCGGGGTTCCGACGAGCGTTGGCCTCGAGGAAGCGCTCGCCGTCGCCGTCGCCACCGCGCCACCCTCCGCGGGCGGCGGGGCCGGCATCGTGAAGGCGCTCGCCGGCGGGCTCGCCGCCTCGACGGGCGGAGCGAGGGACGAACTCGGCGACGCCGCCTGCGCGGGCGCGGCCGAAACAGGGGTGGGAGGGGACCGCGTGCGCACCCACGCGCCCGCGCCGAGGAGGCCCGCGAGGCCGAGCCCGAGCGCCAGCCCCCACGTTCGAGCGCTCGCGCCGGGCGTGGAGTCGGCGATTCGCTCCGAGACCGGACGGGGGGTCAGCTCCGGCACGACGCTCACGGCGAGCGCGGACGCTCGAACCTCCCCCGCCTCGCCGTGGCGCGCGTCCTCCGTGACGCGCGTCGCGCCAGGGACGGGGTGCGCGTCGCGCGCTGTCGAAGGGCCGTCGCGTTCGGGCGCGCCCTCCATCACCTCCGTCGAGGCCAGCGCGGCGATCAGCGCCTCGTGGGAGCGCGCCTGCTCCGCAGGGGGGATGGAGCGGAACGAGGGGGCCGTCGAGGTCGTGTAGCGCGAGAGGACCACGTACGCGTCGGTCAGCGACTGGCAACGACGCGCGCGGTCGGTCGTGAGCATCTTGCCCACGAGCTCGCGCACGTCCACGGGGAGGCCCGGCGCGACCTCGTCGATGCGCGGGATGTCCCCGGACATCAAGACCTTCATGAGCTGCCCGAGGTTCTCGCCGTCCACCGGGCGCTTGCCGGTGAGCGCATGGTAGAGGATGACGCCGATCGCCCAGACGTCCGCGCGGGAGTCGACGTCGCGCTCTCCGAACGCCTGCTCGGGCGCCATGTAATAGGGAGTCCCGAGCATGGCGCCGGTGCGGGTCAGCGCGCCGGTCGACGCGGCCTCGCCCTCCTGCGCCGACAGCTTCGCGATGCCGAAGTCGAGGACCTTCGGCGTCGCCGTGCCGTCGTCGTTGCGCTGGAGGAACACGTTGTCGGGCTTCAGATCGCGGTGAACGATGCCCATCGCGTGAGCGGTCCCCACGGCCGAGATGATCGGGAGCAGGAGCGCGGCGAGCTCCTCGAGCGGGAGCACCTCACCGGCCCGCGCGAGGCGGTCGCCGAGGGACTCGCCGTCGAGCAGGTCCATCACCATGACCGGCAGTCCCTGCCAGTCGAGCACGCCGTGGATGCGCACGACGTTGGGGTGCTTGACGGCCATCGCCGCGCGCGCCTCACGCCGAAACCGCCGCAGCTCCGTCGGGCCGACCTCTCCCTTCAAGAACTTCAGCGCCACGCGGAGCGGGCCCGGCTCCTCCAGGTCGCGCGCGGCCCACACCTCGCCCATGCCGCCTTCGCCGAGCTTCTGCTCGAGCCGGTAGCGTCCAGCGACGACGAGGCCTTCGCCAAGCTCGCTCACGGGGGGGCCTCGAGCGTGCTACGGGCCCGCGGAGTGGACTCGGGGCCGCCCACCGCTACCGGCACTCCTGCGCGCACGAGAGGAGCAGACAGACCTCCTCGTCACGGGCGAGGCGGGCCCCACCGGGATACCTCGCCTCGCACCGCTGGGTGCACTCGGCGGTGACCGCCCCGGGAGGCGGGCACTCGGCGAGGCGGCACTTCGAGATGAGCTCGCACTCGGGCGTCGCCCGGCACTCCGCGTAGTAGCTCGCGCACCTCTCGCTCGCGCACAAGGAGCACGCGTCGTGCGGGCCACACTCGCTCGCGCTCGGGCACTTGGCGATGATGCACGCCAGGAGACCGCCGAGCTCGGCTGCGGCCTTGAGGTCCTTCTCGTAGCAGGCGATCGAGCACCGGTGCTTGGCGCTCTCCTCGGGCATCGCGCTGCAGCCGAGGAGGCACTCGGTGAGCCCGGGCTTGCACGCGGGGTTCCCCACGCAGGCCGCGCGCGTGTCGCAGCACTTCGACTCCTGGCAGCGCGTGCACGCGTCGGCGTTCGTGCCCGGCGCGCAGACCTGGTTCAGGAGCTTGTCGGCGAGGGGCGACAGGCCGGCGTCGGCGACGACCGGGCCGCACGCCGCGCATCCTCGGGTCGCCCGGCCCCGGCACGACTCGAAGGCCTGGGTCGCGGCGCCGGACCCCGCGGGGCAGGCCGCCGCACACGCCGGGGCGAGGTCGCCCGACGGCCCCAAGGGGCAGCGCTCGAGGCAGGTCACGCGCGCGACGCAGGCGGAGTCGCTGCTGCACGCCCGCCGCTCCTCGGAGCACGCGCGGTTCACGCAGTCGGCGCATGCGCTCGCCCCCCACGTCGCGGACGCGGTCACGTCGACGCCCGCGTCGGAGGCCGGCGTGGCCTGCGGTCCCTGGCTGCAGGCGACGAAGAGCCCCACCGCGATGGCGAGGGGCGGGAGAGCGCGGAGCGCGCGGTGGGGAGGTGAGGTGGCGGACACTGGGCGTCCGGTAGCGTAGCATCGCCTTCACGAGGCGAGGTTCGGCGTGGGAGGCACTCGACAACCGAGGGGGACGGGGCACAGCGTGCTCCCCGTGCTCGCCGTGGCGCTGACGCCGGCGCTGTTCGGGGCCTGCACGGTCGAGCTCCCGCCGCGCCCCCAGCTCGTCGTCGTCGTGGACACCGACGCGCCCGTGACCGGCCAGGTCCTCTCGGACCCCGGGCTCTCCCTCGACGCCGCCGTCGATCGCGTGCGCGTCGATCGGCTCGAGGGCGACGGCCGCGTCAGCCTGTCGAGGAGCTTCGTGGTCCACGAGGCCATCGACTGGCCGCTCTCGTTCGGCGTCGTGGGCACGGGGGAGGTCACCCTCCGGATACGGGCCTACCGCGCCGCGGACGCGACGGCGACCGACGGCGACGGCCTGGACGCGCCGCCCCTCACCACGTCGATCGATCGGGTCGTCGTGGTCGCGCTCCCCGCAGAGGGGGTGCGCACCGTGCGCGTGGATCTCTCCTCCGACTGCCGCAACGCCCCACCCTCACTCTTCGAACCGAGGAGCACCTGCGTCGACAAGGCGCGCCTCCGCGCGAGCCCCCGCGAAGGGGTCGTGGACGTGAGCGGCGGCGCCGTGGCGACGTCGCGCGTGGGTTCGTGGGCCTCCGCACGTGAGGTCCCGTGTCGCGGCGCGCCGCCGGCCGGGAGCGAGGCGCGCTGCATCCCGGGAGGCTTCTCGCAGCTCGGGGACGCCGAGCTCACGCTCCAGGTCTCGGCGGAGTTCCAAGGCACGGTGGTGCCCCCACGACCGACCGTGGTGTCGCCGTTCTTCCTCGACATCAAGGAGGTGACCGTGGGCCGTGCGCGACCGCTCCTGTCGCGACTCCAGAGCCCGCCCCCCGTGTCCAAGAACGATCCGGCGCAGCCTATCTATGTAGACTGCACGTTCACGGCCGACCGCGCGAGCGACGCGTTGCCGCTCAACTGCGTCTCGTGGCCGACCGCGAAGGAGCTGTGCGGCCTGCTCGGCGGCGCGCTCCCGACCGAGGCGCAGTGGAATCACGCGGCGCGGGGCCGCGGTCAGCGGCGGCGCTATCCGTGGGGGAGCCAGGAACCTGAGTGCTGCAGCGCGAGCTTCTCACGCCCGAACGCGCTCGGCCTAGCAGCCTGCGAGGGCTCCTCGGGCGTGGAGCCGGCGGGCTCCCATCCGTGGGACCCCGCGTGCGGGGTCCGCGGCGGCGGCGACGAGTCGCGGGATCACATCCTCGACCTCGCCGGGAGCCTCACGGAGATGGTCGAGGACGTGGAGGGCCCCTACGACGGGCCCTGCTGGACGACCCCCGGAGTCTTCTTCGATCCGGCCTGTCTGCGAGGGACCGAGACCGCGCGCGTCCTGAAGGGGGCCAACTTCTCCGCGGGCGTGGGCGCGCTGACGAACGCGGGCCGCAGGTGGCTATCGACCCAAGTGTCCGCGACGGCGCAGTCACCCACGTACGGATTCCGATGCGCGTACGTCGACAAGTAGCGGCGCCCCCGCGCGGGGCCCTCGCGTTCGCGCTCTCCGCCGCCTTCGGGGGCGCGTGTGGAGGCGCTCCCGCGGAGCCCCAGGCTCAGTGGGTGGTGAGGATCGAGACCGACGCGCCGGTCCCCGCCCTCGGCGATCGACTCCTGATCGAGCTGCTCGACGCGCAGGGGCGGTCGCTCTGCACGGCGTGCCGACGCGTCTTCGAAATCGAAGGGACGGCGTCGCTTCCGCTCACTTTCGGGATCGCGCCACCGGCCGAGGGCTCGCCCCCGATGGTCCGCGCGAGGCTCTTTCGCACGAGGAACACGGCGGACGACGGCCAGCCGAGCGCGGCGCTCACGCTCGACGCGCTCGGTCGATTGCCGCCGGCGCGCGGGATCACGCGGGTCACGCTGCCGCTCTTCGCGGCGTGCGCCGGGGTGCCCGCCGACGTGGGCGCGGCGACGACCTGCGACGCGACCTCGGGGGCCCGCCGCCCGGCTGGCGAGCTCTCCGACGGCCGCTACGCCGACACCGGATCGTGGTCACTCGGCCGGGACCTCCCCTGTCCCGAGGCAACCCCCGCCGGCATGGTCTGCGTTCCGGGCGGGCTCTTCGCCCAGGGCGAGACGAAGGGGCACCCCAGCCTCGTTCGTCTCCGGGGCGAGGTCGGCATCACCCCCGAGCGCCTCGTCCGCCTCTCCTCCTTCGCGATGGACGAGACGGAGGTCACGGTGGGGACCATGCGGGGCCTCGTGCGCGCGAAGCTCGTCGACGCTCCCGGGACGGGCCCCGGGTGCTCCTACGCGGAGCTCGGAGACGACTACCCCGTGACGTGCGTGACGCACGACCAGGCGAAGGCGGCCTGCGCGGCGCGTGGTCTGCGCCTCCCCACCGAGGCCGAGTGGGAGTTCGTGGCCGGCAACCGCGCACGAGAGACGCCGTTTCCCTGGGGGCACGACCTCGCCGTGTGCGGCCGGGCCGTCGTCGCGCGCGGCGTCTTTCCCGAGAGTCGGGACTGCGTCGTCCGGGACGGGGTCGTGCTGCCGAGTCGCCCCGAGCCGGTCGGGACCTCGCGAGACGAGACCCTGGATCCAGCGGTGTCGGGCATGTCGAGTCGCGTGCGCGATCTCGCGGGCAACGTGCGAGAGTGGACGCTCGACGCGGCGGGCTCGTACGCGGGAGCGTGTCGTACGGTGGACCACGTACAGCGAGACCCGCTGTGCACGAGCGACGCGCCGACCGCCGCTCGCGTCGTCAGGGGCGCCTCGTTCAGCGATTCCCCCGTGTTCGCCTACGCGCACCAGCGAGTGGGGGTCGAGCCTGCCTTTTCGTCCAAAGATCTCGGGTTTCGCTGCGTGAGGTCCTACGGAGGAGCGCCGGGGCGCTGAGGCCGCGGTCGAGGAGGGCCCTCGCTGTCACAGCTCGCGGAGCAGCAGCTTCAGCTCGTCGATCGCGCGGTCGGCCTCGACCGGGAGGGTGGCGTTGAACACGCCGCGGAGCCGCCCCTCGCCGTCGACGATCAGCATGTTCTCGGTGTGGAGCAGCTCGCGGTCGGTCTTGGTGAGCCCCGCGCGCTTCTCCGCGAAATACGAGCGTCGCGCCAGCGCGTAGATGGTCTCCTTGTCGCCCGTGAGGAGCTTCCACTTCTGCGAGTCCACGCCGTTCTCTCGGGCATAGCGGCGGAGCACGGCCTCCGAGTCGACGCTCGGCATGACGGAGTGCGACACGAGCATCACCCGGGGCTCGTCGCGGAACGCGCGCTGAATGCGCCGGAGGTTCACCAACATCTTCGGGCAGAGCGACGTGCACTGCGTGAAGAAGAAGGTCGCGACATACAGCTTCCCGCGGAGCGACGCGTTCGACACCCGCTCGCCCTGCTGGTCGGGTAGCGAGAACGGGCCTATCCGGTGGATGCGCGCGTACCTTGGGTCGGCCGGGGCGAGCCACTCTGCCGTGAAGTCGGCGGTGGAATAGAAGGGAATCGGCGAGGCGCGTTCTCCCTGTGGGCCGTGCGCGCCCTGCGCGGAGACAGCCGCGGCCCGCGGCGAGGAGGGCTCGGTCGCCCCCGCCCGCGCGCGGAGCACCAAGAGGAGCACCGCGACGAACGCCAGCAGGAGGCTAATTCTCATGAACCGTGATGCAGTCAAGCCGTCCGACGATTCCATAGCGATTCCCGTCCTTGAACGTGTAGTTGACGCTGACTCGGCCCTCCGAGTCCCACGTCGTCTGCTGGCCCTCTTCGTGGCCGGCGCGAAAGTGTCGGAGCTCGGCGCGCACGCCGTTCTCGTGATACCCGACTTGTTCACCGTCGAAGACGTCGTTCGAATAGTGATAAACGAACTGCGGCCGGCCGTTCGGCCACGTGCCCCGATGAACGCCTTCGCGCGCCCCGCCTACGAAGTTGCGCTCGAAGGCCGGCGCGCCGCCCGGGTGAAAGCCTCGCGCGAGGCCGTGCCGTCGGCCGGCCTCGTAGGGTGTTCGCGAGACGACCTCGCCTGCGAGCCCTCGCTCCACGACGAACCCCGCGAAAGGTTCTTCGCTTCGGAGGAGCACGTCACCACGCATGTGGAGGCTGGGATCGCCGAGGTCGAGCTCGGGCAGGGGAGGCCGCGCGCCGGCGATGAGCGCGAGCGCGAGCGTGGCGAGGAGGAGGCGCATCGGCGTTCACCGGGTCGCCGTGCCCGGGGTGCCGTAGTAGGCGTCGCCGTTGAGCCACGGCGCGTCGTCGGTGAAGTGGTAGTGGTAGATGCCGTTCGGGTACTCCGGCGTGGCGTGCTCGTGCCCGTGGTAGGCGTCGAGGTCGGCGGAGCGGAGGCGCGCGCCGTTCTCTTCGGGCCCGTACACCGGGAACCCGTCGAGCAGATACCCCATGAGCGCGTCGGCGCCGAGCGTGTTCGTGAGGTGCGTCGGCTCGACGTGGTAGTGGTACTGGAGGGCCGGCGCGGGGGTGGGGTGTCCGCCGTATTGGTCCATGTTGTTGAACTCGAGCGAGTCGAGCAGCGCCCGGCGGCCGTTGTACTGGTTGTAGAGGACGACGCCGTTCACCGCCACGCCGATGGCGCCGAGCCCCGTGGCCGTGTGCGTGGCGGCGACCTTGGGGTTCTTGGGTATTCGCAGCGTGATGTCTTGGGCCTTCAGCGTGGGGTCGGAGATCATCCCCATGAGGTTGATGGCCGTGTTGAAGCTCGGGTTGTCGCCGCTGTAGGCCTCGTACTGCGGGCTCGCCTTGCCGAAGAAGGGGCTCTTGTGGTCGGGCACGTCGGTCGTGCGGATGACGACGCTCGTCGCGTCGGTCGCGATCGAGGTGATGTTGTAGAAAGCGCGAAACGGCGCGGGGAGGCTGGGATCGTTCGCGGCGGCGGAGCCAGGCGCGGCGGAGCCAGGCGCGGCGGAGCCAGGCG
>CAZHGG010000179.1:0-9117 GCA_964531755.1 uncultured Polyangiaceae bacterium | reverse complement strand
CCGCCGCGACGGCCGCGTTCACGAGGCGGATCGAGCCGTACACGCCCGCGACGCTCGCGTCGTGCACCGCGCGCACCACCGCCACGGGCGCGGAGAGCGACGAGAGCGCGGGAGAGACGGCCGTCACGGCGGTCAGGATGTCGAAGGGCCTCGCGGCGGTGGCCTCGTGCACCTCTTGGACGGCCCGCGAGCCGTGCTCGACCACGTCGGTCGCGAGGTCGAGCAGCCCGCGGAGGCGGCGCGAGGGGCGCGGCGGCGCGGCCTCGCTCGCCGTGGCCTGCTGCGGAGGTTCATGCGGGTCTTCCGGGGCGCGGTCACCCCAGCGGGCGAGCAGCGCGTCGTACACGCGGGCGTCGTGCGCCAGCGCGACGTGGCTCACGCCGGGCAGGACCACGACGTCCTCGGGCGGGAGCGGCGCGTCGTGCCGGCCCGCGAAGGTGCCGCTCGGGACAGGCACGAGGGCGTCGCCGAACAGCGCCGCGAGCCACGGCTCCGCGGAGAGCGAGCCTGCCAGCAGCGTGTGGCGGAGCGCGGGCAAGAGGGGCACGGGGTGCGCGGCGTCGGAGAGCCGGAGCGCGGGCTTCGGCTGCGCGCGCTCCTCGTGGCGGAGATCGGCGTCGCCCAGGTCTCTCAGCCCGGCGCTGCGCAGATCGGCCAGCTCCCCGACGAGCCGCGTGGTGGGCTCGGGGATCGCGCCGAGCACGCGCGTGAGCAGGCGCCCCGCGCGCTCGAGCGGGGCGCCGCGGTGGGGCGTGCCGACGTAGAAGCAGCGCCGCACGAGCCGGAGCCACGCGTGCCCGCCGACGCTCGCGGTGTGGCAGGCCGCGCGGACCACGAGCCCGCCCATGCTGTAGCCCACGAGCACGAGCTCCGCGATCGGCCGCGGCGAGGCCGCCACGAGGCCCGAGAGCCACGCGTCGAGCGCGACGCCGTTGTCCGGGATGGGGAGGCCCGAGTTGTAGCGGAGCCGCAGGGGCAGCGCGCCGACGTCGCGCTGGAGGCGCGTGCCGTAGTCGCCGCTGCCGTCGGGGAACGCCCAGATGGTCTCGGTGCACATGAGGCCGTGCACGAACACGGCGAGCGTGGCCGGGGCGCTCGACGCGCCGAGCACCACGCGCAGCGCGCCGGGGTCGAGCGGCACCTCGCGGCCTTCGTGCACGAGGCCGAGGGTGGTCGCGAGGCCGTTGTCGCGGCGGGCGAGGGTGTCGCCCACGGCGCCGTTCAGCACCGCGATCGCGAGCTCGAGCGTGTCGCGCTTGTCGCGCACGGCCTCCTCAGCTGCGACGCGAGCCGCGGAACCCTCGACCTCGCGACGAGCCCGAGCCGCCCGCGCCGCCGCCGGGGCGTCCCTGCGTGGGCCTCGCGAGCGCCGGGGCCGCGCCGGCCGGGGCCTCGGGGCGCGGGGGCAGGTCGGTCGGCGCCTGGGTGATCCGCGCGCGGATGAAGCGCTCGATGTCCGCGAGGAGCGGGCGCTCTTCGCCGTCGCAGAACGAGATGGCGCGCCCCTTCGCGCCCGCGCGGCCGGTGCGACCGATGCGGTGCACGTAGCTCTCGGGCACGTTGGGCAGCTCGAAGTTGATGACGTGCGAGATGCCGTCGACGTCGATGCCGCGCGCCGCCAGATCGGTCGCGACGAGGACGCGCGTGGTGCCCGCGCGGAAGCCCTCGAGCGCGCGCTCTCGCGCGCCCTGCGACTTGTTGCCGTGGATGGCGGCCGAGCCGATCCCCGCGCGATCGAGCTGCTCGGAGAGGCGGTTGGCGCCGTGCTTCGTGCGGGTGAACACGATCGCGCGCTCGACCTCGGGCCCCGACAGCACCTTCTCGAGCAGCGCGCGCTTGTCCTCGCGGTGCACGAACATGACGGTCTGGTGGACGCCCTCGGCGGTAGTGACGGCCGGCGTGATCGACGCGCGGACGGGATCGCGGAGCATGCTGCTGGCGAGGCCCTCGATGGCGGGCGGGAACGTGGCCGAGAAGAACAGCGTGCGGCGCTCGCGGGGGAGCTGCGCGGTGACGCGGCGCACGTCGTGCACGAAGCCCATGTCGAGCATGCGGTCGGCCTCGTCGAGCACGTAGTCGGTCACGCCGTCGAGGCGGAGCTTGCCCTGCCCCGTGAGGTCGAGGAGCCGGCCCGGCGTGGCGACCACGATGTCCGGGCGCTGCTCGAGGGCGATCTCCTGGCGGAGCTGGCTCACGCCGCCATAGACCACCACGTGGCGGATGGCGAGCTGCCGGCCGTAGGCGCCGATACGCTCGCCGATCTGCGCGGCGAGCTCGCGCGTGGGCGTGAGGATGAGCACCCGGACCTTGCCCGTGTTCGCGGGCTCCTTCGCGAGGCGCTGCAGCAGCGGCAGCACGAACGCGGCGGTCTTGCCGGTGCCGGTCTGCGCGCAGGCGATGACGTCACGCCCCGCCAGCGACGAGGGGATGATCGCGGTCTGGATGGGCGTGGGCGTGTCGTAGCCCTCGGCGAGGACCGCCCGCACGAGCTCCGGCGCGAGGCCGAGCGCGGTGAAGGGCGACGCGGCGACGGCGGCGAGCTCCTCCGGGGTGGCCGCGCCGAGGCGCGGAGGGGCGGCGGCGGGCGCGAACGCCGCGAGCTGCGACGGAGGGAGGCGGCGCTCGCCGGGGCGCCCCGGGCTGCGCGGCGCGGACGAGGTGGAAGAGGTGGAGGCGGACGACGACGAAGAGGCCGACGCGGAGCGGCGGCGACGGGGACGGAAATTCATGAAGGGGAGCGGGTCTCTCTCGCGGCGACGCGCGCGGAGGGCGGGCGTCAATAGGGGGCCGTCGTGCTGCCGCGTGGGCGCGGACGGGTTGCCCCGGCGCGTGGTGCAATGGTGCGTGCGCCGGGGTTCAGCTCCACGAGGCGCGAAGGCCGCTCGCGCCGTACGGGGCGGAGGGTCGCGCAGCAAGAGGTGAACGCCGCAGAGGTAGCGCGCCCACCCGGGTGACGCAAGCTCGGCGCGCGAAATCGGCGGCCGACCAGCCTGGCTAGAGCTCGAGCACCGTGATGGAGTACGGCGGGAGCTTGAGCGTCTCCGCGCTCGCGCCCTTCGCGTCGGCGGCCTCCGTGAAGGTGGCTCCCTTGCCGCCCGCGTAGACGAACTTGCGCTTCACGGCGGTGGTGCCGCAGCCGGCCCAGTCGACGGTGGCCTCGAACTCCTTCTCGGCCTCGAAGTTCAGCAAGATGGCCACGAGCGCGCGGGTCTTCGGATCGCGCGAGACGAAGATGGACACGCCGAGCGGGGCCTCGGTCTTCACGAGCTCGTCGTGGAAGTGGGCGCCCTGGCCGTCGTAGTTGCGGTACGCGAGGAAGCCCTGGTACGCCGGCAGCTCCTTCTTGGGGGCCTGCCAGTAGAACGCGGAGTCCACGCCGAACTCGGCGAAGCGCCCGAAGGCCTCCGCGATGGCGAGCGCGCCGGAGACGTGCTGCTCGGCGCCGAAGTTCCACTCGCCGATCTGCAGCTTCGTGCCGGGGTAGTTCTGGTCGATGAGCTCCTTCATCCGCGGGATGAGGAAGATCCGATCTTTGATGTAGCTCTCGTCGACGTAGCTCTTGTCCCAGAGGGAGCGCGTCGCGCGGAAGCGGCGCTGCGACGTGTACACGTCGTCGGCGCCGGTCATGTCGCGGTTCTGGATGTTCTCGCCCTGCGGGTAGAAGTGCACGTCGAGGACGTCGAGGTAGCGCTTCTTGTCCTTCTCGCCCTCGGCGCGGAGCTTGCGCAGGTACCACGCGAGGAGGGGCTCGCCGCCGTGGGCCTTCCGGTCGGGCGACCAGAAGAAGCCCTCCTTCGCGTCCTTGGCGGAGTAGAAATACGCGGGCCAGCCCCACGCCGCGGGTCCGGCGATCTCGCCCTCGGGGTCGGCCTCGCGGATGACCTTCGCGTACTGGAGGGTCTTCTCGAGCAGCTCGTCGTACGTGGTGGGCCACGGGTGCACGTCGCGGTGGGTCGAGTTCCAGAGCGCCGGCTCGTTGTCCAAGATCCACTGCACGACGCGGCGCTTGCCCGCCTTCTTGTCGGCCTCGCGGAGCCGCGCGATCCACGCCTTCATCATCTCGGGCGTGCTCTTCACGTTCGCGCGCTCGGGGTTCGCGGTGAGCTCCACTCCGCCCGACGTCTGGCCGTTGCCGCGGTCCTTCTTGGGGTCCTCGGGGTCGACCTTCGACTGGGGCCCGTACTCGCCCACGGGGAACGAGTACGACTTCGTGTCCTTCGCCACCCACCCGAGCATCGGCACGGTGACCGCCGCCGTGCCCCCGGCCGCCTCGGCCTTGCCGAGGAAGGTCTCGGTGGAGTCGATCTTCACGTTCTGGAAGAACCAGTCGGTCGCCGTGTTCCACGCCTCGACGTCCGGGTTGTAGCGGCTCGTCGTGTTGCCGCCCCACCTGTGCTGCGTGGCCCCGAGCTCCTTCGGGGCGTCGGCGAAGGCGATGCCGTAGATGCGAGGGCTGATGGGCCTCCCCGGTTCACTGCACAATACACGCAGTTTCCCAGAGCCCTGCGCGGCGACGCCCGGGGGCCGAGGCCCCCCTTCCGTGGCGGACACGGGCGGCACCTTGGGGCGTGAGAGGCCGTAGGCGCCGAGGCCCCCGAGGACGAGCACCGCGAGGGAAATCCCTATGATCTTGGCCTTCTTCATGCGTCGATTCCGAGGAGGGTACCAGCACCGGGCCCCCTGCCGCGACTTCCATGCGGTGCGGGCCCCTCGCGCAGGCACCGCGGCGGTGAGCCAGTCTCGTCCCCGCGAGCACGCGCGCGGGAGCACAACGCGCGACCACGCCGCCCGCGGCGCCTCAGGGGGCCCGTGGGGCCGCGTCCTGGCAGCAGCGGAACCCCGTCTCCACGTTGACGTAGAGCGGCCCGTGCCCGCGCGTCTGCGGGCGGCAGCGCCCGCGCACGAAGCTCCAGTGTCCTCCCTTGAGGATCATCCGGTACCCCCACCTGCGGTCCGAGAGGGTCCACTCGTCCACGTTCCCGGTCATGTCGGCCACGCCGTAGGGGCTCACGCAGCGCGCGAACGCCCCCGAGCGCTCGCCGTGCCACATCGCGTCGATGCCCCGCGCGGTGTGGGCGTTGGTTCGAGGAATGAACGTGTCCTCGGGCGGCTCCACGCGAGGTCGATCGAGCGGGCACGCGGTCGCGTCGCGCGCGTAGCCGTACGGATAGGGCCGCCCCTCCTCGCCCTCGCACGCGAGCGTCCACTCGCTCTCGGTGCAGAGCCGCTTCCCCTCGCGCGCGCAGTACTTCGCGGACTCGGAGAAGGTCGTCACGACGAGCGGGAACTCTCCTCGCCGGTTCGGGTATTCGTACCGATCCACGCAGAAGCGCAGCGGCTTGCGCGGGAGGCTGGCGGCGACGGCGCTCCATCGCTCCTTCGAGAAGCGCTCGCAGATGCGCTTCGGGACGCGCCACGCCTCGCAGACCGAGTCCTGGAGGTCCTGCACGCCGTCGGTGTCGGCGCGCCCGCGCGCGTCGAGCAAGAGCCCACCCTCGATCGCGAGCATGTCGCGCGGGCAGTCGCCGGGAGTCGTCGCGACCGCCAGGTCGCCGCCGAGCGGCGGCAGCTCGGGCAGCCCCTCCGCGACCGCTTGCCAGTTCACGGTCTGGACCTGGCGCCACGAGAGGCGCCGCGCCTTGTGGACCTGGGTGACGCGAACGCCGAGCTCCACGAGCCTGGGGATCGCCGGCGCGCGGGGCTCCACCGTCGCGGAGGCGCTCGTCGACGCGTCGGGGCGGGCCGCCGGCTGCGCAGGCGCGGCGTCCCGGACCCGCGGCAACGGGGACGGCGCCGTGGTCGCGTGGCCCGGCTCGTCCGGGGTCCGCGTGGCGCAGGCGCCCTGCGCGAGGCCGAGGCCCGCGACGACGAGGGCGCGAGCCACGAGGCGGACGTCACGGCCCCTCACCGCTCGACCTCGTCCGCCTCGTCGGCCTCCTCCGGGCGGTCGCTCAGGAGGCGTCTCAGGTAGCGGCCTCGATCGTTGAGGAAGTCGCGAGTGAGCTGAACGTGCTCCGTCTGCTCGTACGCGATCGAGGTGATGCCCCGCTCGTCGAGCTGGTAGATGGTGGCGCCGGGGTACGCGAGGACGATGGGCGCGTGCGTGGCGATGATGAACTGCGAGCCCTCCCCTAGCAGCTCGTGGACTCGGCTGAGCAGCGAGAGCTGTCGCGAGGGGGAGAGGGCCGCCTCGGGCTCGTCGAGAATGTAGAGTCCGTTCGGGCCGAAGCGGTGCCTCATCAACGCGAGGAAGGACTCCCCATGCGACTGCTCGTGCAGAGAGCGTCCGCCGTAGGAGTCGATGATGGGCGGACCGAAGGACGGCTCGGCGTCGAGACGCTCGATCTCCGTCGCCAGGTTGAAGAAGCTCTCGGCGCGCAGGAAGAAGCCCGTCCGCGGGCGCTCGAGGGCGCGCCCGAGACGAACGCATCGATGGAGGGGCGACTCCGACCGTCTCGTCGCGAACCTGAAGTGGATCGTGCCGCCCTCGGCGTTGAAGCCCGACGCGACGGCCAGGGCCTCGAGGATGGTGGACTTGCCCGAGCCATTCTCCCCGATGAAGTACGTGATCGCAGACAGCTTCAACCCATCGAGCGCCTGCACCGCGGGGAGCGAGAACGGGTAGACGCTGGGATCCTCAATCCGATCGTGGACGAGCGTGACGCTTCGTAGAAACGGCGGGGCGAGACTCACCCTTCCTGCCCCCCGCCAGCGGGTCGACCCGAGCTACCCGGAGGCCACGAGTCCGCCAAGCCCACGCGGTCAGCCCCCAAGCAAGAAGTCCTTCGCCGCCGCGAGGAAGTCGTCTGGCGCGTCGACGTGGGCGAAGTGCGAGCCTCGCTCGAGCCACGTGAGGCGGGCGTCGGGGACGAGGGCGGCGAGGCGCTCGCCCACCGCCGGCGGCACCATCGGATCGCGGCGCGCGTACACGAGCAGGAGCGGCACGGGGAACCGCGAGCCCCGCTCTCCTAGGTCGCGCTCGAAGCGCGCCATGCCCGCGACCGACAGGGTGTCCGAGAGGTACCGCGCGAACGCGCGGCGCCCGGCCGGGGTCTGGAGGGGGGCGGAGTACTCCTCCACCTCCTCGCGCGATTTGAGCGACTCGTCGTAGTAGTGCACGTTCTTCCACACCCAGCGGCGCGGATCGCGCGACACGAGCACGTCGAGGAGCCCGAGCGCCCCGGGCACCCGCAGCGCGACGTCGAGCGCCCGCATGCGCGGCGTGACGACCCCTGGCGAGTGGAGGTTCACGAGGCGCCCCACGCGCTCCGGGTGCCGCATCGCGAGGCGCATGGCGAGGTAGCCGCCCATCGAGTTGCCGAGCACGGGCGGGGCGTCCAGGCCGAGCGCGTCGAACAGCGCGGCGAGCAGATCGGCGAGCTCTTCGGGGCCGTAGGGCACGTCGGGCGCGTCGCTGCGCCCGGCGCCGGGCAGGTCGGGCGCGATGAGCTCGCACTCGTCGCCGAGGCGGTCGAGCAGGTAGCGGAACGAGTAGCTCGAGGTCATGAGCCCGTGGACGCACACGAGCTTCTTCGCGCCCGGCCTCGCCCCGCCGTAGCGCCGCACGGCCAGCGTGACCTCGCCGAAGTGGGGGGTGCGGACGCGCACGCGCTCGTCGCGGCACGCGGGCGAGAAGAACGGGTGCCCCACGCGCGGGAGCGCGGGCAGCGCGCCGTAGGGGACGGGCTCGAAGGGTGCAAGCTGCATGGACCTCCCGGGCGGCGCCTCGACGGCGCGCCACGCGAGGCTACCGGTCGTAGCCGCGCGCGTCACGCCCGAGGGCGTGCTCGAGCCGCACGCGGGCCGCGCGCGCCTCGATGCGGGCGTTGAGCTGCTCGAGCCGGGCGCGGGTGAGGTCGGCCTCCGCGTCGGTCAAGGTGGTGGACGTGGCGCGCCCGTTCACGAAGAGCTCGCGCGCCACCCGGTGGGCCTCCTCCGCGCTCGCGAGCTGGCGCTTGCTCGAGACGGCGGCGAAATCGGCCTCGCGCACGGCCTGGAAGGCCTGGGTGACCTCGAGCTCGATCCCGTCGCGCACGGCCTCGCGCTGGGCCTCCACCCGGGAGACGTTGGCCTCCACGTCCTTCGCGCCGGCGAGGGCGCCGTACGCGTCGTTGGGCGACCACGTGACCTGAGCGCCGAGCGCCCAGGTGCCGAACCACTCGTTCGAGAGGGGGAAGCGGCGCTGGTTCGGGTTCGCGTAGAGGGCGCTGCCGAAGGCCGCGAGGCTTGGGTACGAGCCGCCGCGGTAGGCCTCGGCCTGCTTGCGGGCGGCGGCGGCGCTCGCGTCGATGCTCTTGATCTCGTAGCGCCCCGACTTCGCCTCGGCGACGAGCTGCGGCAGGCTGCCCACGAAGGGCGGCACCTCGCCGTCGATGCCCTCGCCGGGCACGAGCGCCTCGCCCTCCTTCGCGTGGATGGCGAGGGCGACCTGCTTCTCGGTGAGCGCCGCGAGGTTCTTCGTGCGCTCGACGGCCAGCTCCGCCCCCGCCACGGCGGTCTCCGCGCGGAGCACGTCGGCCCGGGACGCGCTGCCCACGGCGAGCAGGTTCTTCGCGTCGGCGAGGTGGACCTTGACGGCCTCGAGGCTCTGCGTGGCCACGACCACCGCGCCCCGCGCGCGGAGCCAGTTGTAGTACGCCACGCGCCCCTCGGCGGCCGACTTCGCCCGCGCCGTGACCACGTCGAGCCGCGCCGCGTCTTGGCTGTTCGTCGCGGCCGCGTAGCCCTGGTTGATGCGTAGGAAGTAGTCGGAGATGGGCACCACGAGCTGCGCCTCGAGGGCCCACTGGTTCAGCACGAGCGGGAAGGTGAAGCCCACCGCCAACGTGGGCGTGGGGTTCTCCGTGCCGGGCGCCTGCGGCGTGGCGACGATCGAGCCGCCGCCGGTGGCCGAGGGCGGCGTGAAGGCGGAGAGCCGCGTGTACGAGAATTTCCCCGAGAGCCGCGGGAGGTAGTTCGACCACGCCTGGTCGACCTTCACGGCGGCGGAGCGCACGGCCTCTTGGGCCGCCCGCGCGGAGAAGCTGGTCTCGGCGGCGCGGCGGCCGACGACGTCGGCGGTGAGCGCCCCGCCGGCCACGGCGGTGCCGCCGAGGTTCGGCCGCGGGGCCGCGGGCG
>CAZHGG010000178.1:0-9125 GCA_964531755.1 uncultured Polyangiaceae bacterium | reverse complement strand
CCCCACCGGGTCCCGCGGGCGGCCCGGGCCAGCCGGGGATGCCGCACGCGGGGCCGCCCGGTCACATGGGTCCCCACGGTCCCGGCGGCCCGCCTCCCGGCGGGCCCCCCAGCATGGGCCACGGTCGCGGCCCCGGCGGGCCAGGCATGGGGATGCATGGGATGCGGGGCATGCACGGGATGGGGCGCGGCCGCGGGCCCCAAGGGCACGGCGCGGAGATGATGCACGAGCTCGCGGCGCTCGGCGTGCGGTTCTACCCGCCGCCCATGCTGCTCCGCCGGGCCAAGCAGCTCGACCTCACGGCCGACCAGGTCTCGAAGCTCCGCCAGGAGGTGCTCACCACCAAGGGGCGCGCCGTGGAGCTCCACGCCAAGGTGGAGCGCGCTCGCATCGAGGCGACGCGGCTGCTCGCCGCCGACAAGGTCGACGAGCGCGCGCTGAACGCGCAGATCGACGAGGGGGCGAAGGCGCAGGCCGAGCTGCACAAGCTCCACGTGGGCTCCATGCTGCGCGTGCGGGCGCTGCTCACGGCCGAGCAGCGGCAGAAGCTCGACGCGCCGCGCCCGCGCCGAGGCGGGCCGGGGATGGGCCCCAAGGGGCCGCGGGCGGAGGGCGCTCCGCCGGGCGCGCTTGGCCAAGGTGGGCCGCGTGGGGAGGACGACGATGACGACGACGACGACGACGACGACGACGCGGACACCTGAGGTCCCGGCCACGGCGGCGGCCCTCCCACCGCGGGCCCCAGGCCCGACCGATCCCTACGGGCTGCTCAACGTCGCGAAGATGACGGCCGAGGGGACGCTCGCGTTCCTGCGGCGCCTGACCGACGAACACGGCGACGTCGTGCAGCTCAAGATCTTCGGGCGGGACTACTTCCTCCTCAACCACCCCGACGACATCGAGGACGTGCTCGTCAAGCAGGCCGCCGTGATGGGCCGCGACGAGTACGTCGTGGTGCTCGAGCGCGCGCTCGGCCAGGGCCTCCTCACGAGCAGCGGGGAGCTCTGGCGGCGCCAGCGCAAGCTGATGGCGCAGGCGTTCACGCCGCGACGCATCCGCGACTACGGCGAGACGATGGCGCGCGTCACGGCCGCGGCGCTGCGCTACACCGACGGAGAAATCATCAATATTCACGTAGAGATGGCGCGCATCACGATGGAGGTCGTGGCGGCCGTGCTCTTCGGCGCCACGCTGCGCCCGAGCGATCTCGCGATGGTCGGCGAGTCGCTGGACGTGCTGAACACGTTCTTCGCCAACAGCCCCGAGGCGATGCTCAAGGTGCCCGCGTGGGTGCCCACGCCGCTGAACCGCCAGGTCACGGCCGCCGTCGCGCGCCTCGACGGCCTCATCTACGGGATCCTCGCCGCGCGGCGCGACGAGCGCGCGATGCGGACGCCCACGCGCGACGCGCGAGACGGCGAGAAGGAAGACCTGCTCGGCGTGTTGCTCTCTGCGCAGGACGAGGGCGGCGAGACGATGACCGATCGCCAGCTCCGCGACGAGGCCATGACGCTCTTCCTGGCCGGGCACGAGACCACGGCGCTCGCGCTCGCGTACACGTTCTACCTCCTCAGCACCCACCCCGCGGCGGAGCGGCGCGTGCGCGAGGAGCTCGACCGCGTGCTCGGCGATCGCCTCCCGACGGCCGACGACGTGAAGCAGCTCGTGTTCACCGAGCGCGTGCTGAGAGAGTCGATGCGCCTCTACCCGCCGGCGTGGACGACCGGGCGGCAGGCGGAGGCCGACGTGGTCGTGGGTGGCTATCGAGTGCCCAAGGGCTCGCAGCTCCTCATGAGCCAGTGGATCGTCCACCGCGACAGCCGCTTCTTCCCCGATCCGGAGGCGTTCGACCCCGATCGATGGCTGCCGGAGCGGGCGAAGACCCTGCCGAAGTTCGCGTATTTTCCCTTCGGAGGCGGCCCCCGCGTGTGCATCGGCAACCACTTCGCGATGATGGAGGCGACGCTCATCCTCGCGGTGGTGCTCAAGCGCTACCACCTCGAGCTCTTGCCCGGACAGGCGCTCGGGTTCAAGCCCTCGGTCACGCTCCGACAGCAGGGGCCGGGGCTCCGCATGCGCGCGAGGGCCGTCCCGCGGCCGTAAGCGTCACTTCTTCACGTCGCGCCGCGCCTCGAGGTCCTCCCAGCGGGCCGTGAGGCGCTCGACCTCACGGCGCGCGGCCGCCTCCTCGTCGCGCAGCCGCGGCGCCTCGCTGGCCCGCTTCGCGTAAAGATCCGGGTCGGCGAGCGCGGCCTCGGCCTTCGCGAGGGCCTCCTCGGCGAGCCCCACCTTGTCGAGGAGCCCGTCGAGCTCGAGGCGCTCTGCGTAGGTGAGCGCCCTCGGTCCGTCCTTCGTCGGCTCGTGAGCGGGCGCGGGCGCGGGCGCCGCCGTGCGCCGCGACGTCGTGGCCTCGGCCGCGGCCTTGGCGGCGGCTTCGCGGGCCACGGCCTCGGCTTTGAGGGTCTGGTAGGTGGAGTAGTTTCCCTGGTAGTGCGTCACGCGGCCGTCGCCCTCGAAGGCGAGGATGGCCGTGGCCACGTTGTCGAGGAAGGCGCGATCGTGGGACACCACGACGGCGCACCCCGGCCAGCCCTCGAGCAGCTCCTCGAGCGCGCTCAGCGTGGCGATGTCGAGATCGTTCGTGGGCTCGTCGAGCAGGAGGAGGTTCTTGCCCTCGCGGAGGACCTTCGCGAGGGCCACGCGGGCGCGCTCGCCGCCCGACAGCGAGGAGACCTTCTGGCGCTGCTTGTGCGTGTCGAAGAGGAAGCCTTCGAGGTACACGCGGAGGTCGACCTTTCGATCGCCGAGATCGACCTGGCCGCCGCCGCTCTGGAGCGCGCCCTCCTGGCCGGCCACGTTGTCGTAGACGGTCCAGTCGTCCTCGAGCTGGGCGCGCGCCTGATCGAAGAGCGCGACCTTCGTGTTCGCGCCCACCTTCACGGCGCCGGAGGTCGGCTCGAGCTCCCCCGTCAGCAGCCGCAGCAGCGTGGTCTTGCCGGTGCCGTTCTTGCCGATGACGCCGACGCGATCGCCGGCCACGAGGCGAAGCGTGAGGTCGGACACGAGCTCGCGGTCGCCGAGGCGCACGCCCACGCCCTCGAGGTCGAGGATGCTCTTGCCGAGGCGCGCCACGTTGCCGTCGACCCCCTCGAGGCTCACGCGGGCGACCTCCTCGCGCGGGCGGTCCGCGATGGCGGCCTCGGCCCGCTGGATGCGCGCCTTCTGCTTCGTGCTCCGGGCCTTGGCGCCGCGCCGCAGCCACGCGGTCTCGCGCCGCAGGAAATTCTGACGGTTCTTCTCGGCGCGCTCCTCGTGGGCGAGCAGCTCCGCCTTCTTCTCCACGTAGTCCGTGTAGTTTCCATCGAACTCGGTGAGTGTGCCGCGGTCGAGCTCGAACACGCGCGTGCACACCGCGTCGAGCACCCACCGGTCGTGGGTGACCATGAGCACGGTGCCGCGGAAGGTCTCGGTGAGGTACGTCTCGAGCCAGTCGATGGTGTCGGCGTCGAGGTGGTTCGTGGGCTCGTCGAGGATGGCGAGGTCCGGAGAGGCGACGAGCAGCCGCGCGAGCGCCACGCGGCGCCGCTCGCCGCCGCTCATGGTGCCCACCGCGCGGCCCAGCGCGGTGATGCCGAGGGCGGCGCACATCTCCTCGACGACGTGGCCTCGCTCCCAGCCGCCGAGGCGCTCCACGGCGAAGGCGAGCTCGGCCTGCTCTGCGAGCTCGGCCTCCCCGCCTTCGCCCCGCGCGAGCCGCTCGCTCAGCGCCTCGTACGCGCGGGTCGCCCGCTCCCACTCGGCGAGGCCCGACGCCACCACGGACCGCGCGGTCTCGCCCTCGGGGAGCTCGGGCTCCTGCGAGAGGTAGAGCACCTTCGCGCCGCGCCGGAGCTCCAGCGTCCCCGTGTCGCTCGGCTCCTGCCCGGCGAGCACGCGGAGGAGCGTCGACTTGCCGGTGCCGTTCACGCCGAGGAGCCCCACGCGCTCGCCCTCGCGCAGCGTCAGCGTGACGCCTTCGAAGAGCGAGCGGGCCCCGTAGGCCTTGGAGATGGAGCGGGCGCCGAGGAGGCTCATTCGCGCCTTACTACAGCACTTCGCCCGTCGCGGCAGGCGCGCCGCGCCGCGAAGCCTGCTTCGCGCCGATTAGCGCTTGCCCCTGGGCGCAGCCCCGGCGAAAACTCCGCGCGGCGGCCGATGCCGCGCTTCCCCGAGGTTCCCCATGCTCCGACGATCCCAACGCGCGTGCGCGTCGCCCCCGCGGGCGCTCGCGCCCCTGGCCGCCGCCCTGGTTTCCGCCACGGTCGCGACCAGCGCGCACGCCCAGCTCGTGCCCCAGGGCCAAGGCTACGCGGCCGACAACCTGAACCCCGCGGAGCGCGGGAGCGACTTCTTCACCGCAGAGTCGCTCGACCTCCGCGGGCACGGGCGCTTCGCGTTCGGCGTCCTCGTGGGCAACGCATACCGCACGGTCGCCGACCGCCGCGAGGACGGCGGCGTCAACGCGTCCGTCGTGCGAAACCAGGCCTTCCTCTACCCCGGCGCCACCTTCACGCTCTTCGATCGTGTGCGCGTCGCGTTCCAGGTACCGCTCGCGTTCTTCAGCGACGGCAACCAGGCCGTGATGCCCACCCAGACCGGCGGCCGAGCGCCGCAGCTCGGCGTGTACCGCCCGCCGAGCGAGCAGGTCGTCCTCGGCGACGTTCGCCTCGGCGCGGACCTACGCCTCTACGGCACGTACGGCGATCCCCTGACGGTCGCGCTCGGCGCGCAGGCCTTCGTGCCCACGGGCAAGCCCGACTCGTACACGGGCGACGGGAACCCTCGCGTCGCCCCGCGCCTCTCGGCGGCCGGGCAGTGGGGTATGCTGGAGTACGCCGCGCAGGTGGGGCTTCACCTCCGCACGCGCGACGACGTGGCGTACGGGCGCGAGTACGGCAACGGCGGCCGCGTGGGGCACGAGCTCACGGCGCAGGTGGCCACGGGCGTGCGCCTCGCGAACGGCCGAGTGGTCGTAGGCCCTGAGCTCTATGGGAGAAAATCGTTCGGCGACACCGACGGTCAGAGCTCGCCGGTCGAGGCGCTGCTCGGAGGTCACTTCGGGCTCACCGACTCGCTCCGCCTCAGCGCCGGCGTGGGCGCGGGGCTCACCAAATCGTACGGCGCGCCGGTCGTGCGCGGCATCTTCGGCTTCGAGTGGGTGCCCGCCAGCCCCCCCGAGCCGAAGGAGCCCGACGAGGACGGCGACGGCGTGCCCGACGAGGTCGACGCGTGCCCGAAGGAAGCCGGCGTCGCGTCGCCCGAGAAGGCGAAGAACGGCTGCCCGCCCCCGCCAAGCGATCGCGACGGCGACGGCGTGCCCGACGGCGCGGACGCCTGCCCCGACGTGCTCGGCATGCGCTCGGCCGATCCCCGCAAGAACGGCTGCCTCCCCGATCGCGACGGCGACGGGATCCCCGACACGCAGGACGCCTGCGGCGAGGTGAAGGGCGCGCCGTCCACCGATCCGCTCTCGAACGGCTGCCCGCCCGATCAGGATCACGACGGGGTGCTCGACGCCGACGACGCGTGCCCGGACAAGCCAGGCCCGCGTCGCGCGGATCCCGCGTCGAAGCGCTCCGGCTGCCCGGAGGAGGACACCGACAAGGACGGCATCAACGACGAGCTCGACGCGTGCCCGAACGAGCCCGGCAAGCCCAACCCCAGCGATCCCAAGCTCCACGGCTGCCCGAGCGCCGTCATCCTGGGCGGGGCCATCCAAATCCGCGACCAGGTGCAGTTCCGCACGGGCACCGCCGAGATCCTAAAGAGCGCCGACAACGACGCGACCCTCGGCGCGGTGCTGAGCATCCTCCAGACACACCCCGAGATCACGAAGGTGCGCATCGAGGGCCACACCGACGACCAGGGCGCCGCCGCGGCCAACAAGCGGCTCTCGCAGGGGCGCGCCGACTCGGTGAAGCGCTGGCTCGTGGGCAAGGGCGTCGCCGCCGGTCGCCTCACGACCGCCGGCTTCGGCCAGGACAAGCCGCTCGCGCCGAACGACTCGGACGCGAACCGCGCCAAGAACCGCCGCGTCGAGTTCCAGGTCGAGAGCACGGGAGCCTCCAAATGAGCCGCGCCACCGCTCGAACTGCGCTCGGACCGAACGACCCAAGGAGCCCGCTCATGCCTCGCTCGACCCGCACCGCCGCCTCGCTCGTCGCGCTCCTCTCCGCGCTCGTCGCGGCGGCCTGGCCCTCCCTGGCGAGCGCCGCCGACCCCCCGAAGGTCCCGAAGGGGACCGCCGCCGCCGTGGCTCCGGCCACGAAGGGCGCGACCGACGTCGCGGCCGCCGACACCTTCGCCGCCGCCACGAAGGCCGAAGAGAAGAACGCGAAGGACGCGACCGAGGCCTCGATCAGCGCCGGTGGCCTCTTCACGAGCGGCAACGCGCGCACGATCGCCCTCACGGCGGGCGGGAAGCTCCGCCTGCGTCGGCGAGAGCACCAGCTCGGGGCGAGCTTCTTCGGCAACTACGCGCGCGCCGGCAAGAAGGGCGAGACCGTCACCGACACGGTCGCGAACCTGCAGGGGCTCCTGCGGTACGACTACTTCTTCGCCGACCGCTTCGCCGCCTTCCTCCAGTCGACCGGCCGGCACGACAAGTTCCAGGGCCTCGACTTCCGCCTCACGGTCGACCCCGGCGTGGCGGCGTACCTCATCGACACGAAGAAGCAGCGCGCGTGGCTCGAGGGCGGCCTCCAGATCCAGCTCGATCTCCGCAGCCCCGAGGCGGTCGCGACCGGCGGCGGCGCGCTGAACCAGCGGCAGGCCTTCTTCAACGCGCGCTTCTACGCCGGCTACGAGAACCAGCTCTACGAGGGCGTGAGCTTCGTGAGCGGCGTCGAGTACATCCAGAACCTCCACGACACCGTGAGCCGCTACCGGCTGAACCTCGACATGGGGCTCAAGGCGAAGGTCTCGGACAAGCTCGCGGTCGCCACCGCCTACAGCATGCGCTACGAGAACCAGCCGCTGCCCACCGTGGAGAAGGCCGACTCGATCGCGTCGGTCAACCTCGTTTACAATCTCTTCTGAGCCGATGTTCCGCCTGCAGAACCCCGTGAAGGCCTACGCGTGGGGCTCGCGCGCGGCCATCGCGGAGCTCCAAGGGCGCCCTGCGCCGAGCGACGGGCCGGAGGCGGAGCTGTGGATGGGGGCGCACCCTAGCGCTCCGTCGTCGATCACGATCGACGGCGTGGACTCCGCGCTCGACGCGGCGATCGCGGCGGCCCCCGCGGCCTTGCTCGGCGCGGAGTCCGAGGGCGCGTTCGGGCCCCGCCTGCCCTTCCTGCTGAAGGTGCTCGCCGCCGCCTCGCCGCTGTCGCTCCAGGCCCACCCCTCCCTCGCGCAGGCGGTCGCGGGGTTCGCGCGGGAGGAGGCCCTCGGGCTCGCGCTCGGCGCGCCCGAGCGCAGCTACAAGGACGCGAGCCACAAGCCCGAGGTGCTCTGCGCGCTCACGCCGTTCTGGGCCCTCTCGGGGTTTCGCTCGGCCGACGCGGCGGCGCGGCTGCTCGCGGCCACGGGCGCGCCCGAGCTGGCCCCGTTCGTCGCGCAGCTCACGGGGAGCGGCGCCGAGGAGGCGCGGCTCCGGGGCGTGTTCCTCGGCCTCTTCGCGCACGGCGACAAGGCGGGCCTCGCGGCGGCCGTGGCGCGAGGTGTGCCCTCGCTCGAGACCGCGGGCTACGCCGACGAGGCGCGGTGGACGACCCGGCTCGCCGAGGCCTACCCGGGCGACGTGGGCGTGGTCGTCGCGCTGCTGCTCAACCTCGTGCGCCTCGAGCCCGGGCAGGCGCTCTTCCTCGACGCGGGGAACCTGCACGCGTACCTCGAGGGCACCGGGATCGAGCTCATGGCGAGCTCCGACAACGTGCTCCGCGGCGGCCTCACGATCAAGCACGTGGACGTGGCGGGCCTCGCCGAGGTGCTCTCGTTTCACGCGGGCGGCGTGCCGCGCGCCGCGCGCCGCGCGAGCCCCGAGGGGGCCGTCGAATACGTCACCTCGGCGCGAGAGTTTCGCCTCTCGAGGGTGGAGCTGGGCGCGGGCGAGGCGCGGGAGCTGGCGGCCTCCGCGGGCCCCGAGATCTGGCTCGTCACGCGGGGCGTGGCCCGCGTGTCCCGCGGCGACGCGGCGCTCACGCTCGGGCGCGGCGAGTCGATGCTCCTCCCCTGCGGCGCCGGGCCTGTTCGGATCGCGGCGGACGCCGCGCGGACAACCGTGTTCCGCGCGACCACGGCGCTCCCCCGGTCGAGCTGACGCGCGCGCCCGCGGCCCGCGCCCGCAAAGAGTGGCGACCCAGGGGCGTCCGCGATAAAAGCCCCGCGGCCATGGCCCGCCGCACCGCACTCCCGCGGCTCACGCTGCTCGCGCTCCTCACGTCGGGCGCGGTCGCGCCGCGCGCGGCGTCCGCCGATGAGCCCGTGCCGCCCGAGCTGGCGGACGGCTTCGGCGCGTGCGAGGCCCTGGACGCGCGGGTCAACCAGGAGCTCGACGCGTGGGCGCGCGAGCAGCCCAAGGTGCCCTTCAAGCCGGAGCGCGAGGAGACGATCCTCGGCGGCCCGTGGGTCGACCTCACCCGCGCCATCGCGCGCTCGAGCGGCGTCATCGCGGCGACGCTCCTGCCGTCGCTCGGGGCGCAGACACGCGACAGCACGCCGGCCGCGACGCTCTCGTTTCCCTGGACGTTTCAGCTCGGACCCGCGCTGTCGTGCTCGCGGGACAAGGGCGGCTTCGTCGTGCGCAGGCACATCCCGAACCGCCTCATGCTCGAGCCCGCGATCGTCCCCGTGGGCGGCTCGAGCGTCGCCATGTGGGTGCGGACGGGCTACCGGCTCCTCGTGCACCCGAGCAGCTGGGCCGTGGGCTTCGGCGGCGGCGTGGGCACCACGATCGATCTGTTCGGATTCAAGAACGAGCCCTCCCCCCGCGCCTCGCTGAGCCCGGAGGTGGTCGTGCACTTCGGTCACTGCTGCGACCGCGGGTTCTTCACCCTCGCGTTCCGCACGGACGTCTACTTCGCGGGGCAAGACCGCGTCGTCGTGGGCGGCAATGTAGGCTACACGTATTTCTGACGCCCACACGGTCG
>CAZHGG010000177.1:0-9155 GCA_964531755.1 uncultured Polyangiaceae bacterium | reverse complement strand
CCTGGGCCGAGCCCCTCGTCGCGCGGCTCCCGCTCCCGTTCGGCGAGCGGCTCCTGGCCGGGGTCGGCTCGCCCGACGACGCGTGGCTCGTCGCCTCGTGCCAGAGTGGCCTCCGCGCCGAGACCCGCCGGCTCATGGCGGCGCCGAAGGCCGGCGGGCTCTCGCCCGTGGCCCTCGAGCGCGTCGTCCGCGGGCGCGTCGAGCTCGGCCGCGCGTACTTCCGCGGCGTCGAGCTCGACCAGGTGCTCGAGCTCGCGAGCCGCGAGCCGGCGCGCTTCGAGTCGCCCGAGATGCGCTTTTACCTCGCGCTTTCGCTGGCGCTCCGCCTCGGCCCGGACGACGCCGCGGCCATGATGCGCGCGTCCACTCCTGCGGCGCTCGAGCTCCGCCACACCGAGGCGCTCGACCAGCTCGCCGCGGGGACCGGGCCGTACGCGGGCGAGGCGGCCTACGACGCGGCGTGGCTCCGGCAGCTCTCCCCGCCCGAGGGCGCCACCGCCGACTGGTTCACCGACGTGAGCGCCCGCTTCAAGGACGCCGAGGCCAAGCTCCGCGCGCCCGAGGCGAAGGCCCGCGCGGCCGAGCGCGCGGCCCTGGCCGAGGCGACCGCGAAGACGTTGCGCTGAGCGCGCGGGGGCGGCGCGACCCGGTGTCAATCGACGGTGGGTTGCGCTAGAAGCGGCGCACCATGAGCGAAGACGGCAAGGCGCAGGCGGCCCGCGAGGCGATCGAGCGCGGGCTCGAGGGCTTCCGCGCGAGCTTCGGCGAGGCGTTCGCCTCCGCGAAGACGGAGCAGGCCCTGCGCGACGAGAACGCGAAGATCCTCGGGAAGAGCGGCGCGCTCACCGTGATCCTCAAGCAGATGGGCGCCCTCTCCCCCGACGCGCGCCGCACGATCGGCGCCCGCGTGAACGCCGTGAAGGCCGAGGTCGAGGCGGCGTTCGCCGCGAGGCTCGCCGAGCTCGCCGCCGAGCGCCGCCGAGCCGCGCTCGAGGCTCGCCCGTTCGACCTCACGCTGCCCGGGCGCACGCCGCCCGCCGGCGGCCACAAGCACCCGATCTCGCAGGTCCGCGAGGACGTGATCGACATCTTCCGCGGCCTCGGGTTCGCGGTGTTCGACGGCCCCGACGTGGAGCACGAGGCGAACAACTTCACGAAGCTCGGGTTCCCGCCGGACCACCCCGCGACCGACATGCAGGACAGCTTCTGGACCACGTCGAAGCATGTATTGCGCACGCACACGAGCAACGTGCAGATCCGGGCGATGACCACGCTGAAGCCCCCGATGGCGATCATCGCGCCCGGCAGCGTGTACCGGCGCGACGACGACGCGACCCACAGCCCCATGTTCCACCAGCTCGAGGCGTTCCTCATCGATCGCGACGTCAGCCTCGCGAACCTGAAGGGCATCCTCGCCGAGTTCGCCGAGCGCATGTACGGCCCCGGCACGCCGGTGCGCCTCCGCCCGAGCTACTTCCCGTTCGTCGAGCCCGGCGCCGAGGTCGACATCGGCTGCGTGTTCTGCAAGGCGAGCAACGGCGTCCGCGCGGGGTGCGGCGTGTGCAAGCACACCGGGTGGATCGAGATCTTGGGGTGCGGGATGATCCACCCCACGGTGTTCGAGCACTGCGGCATCGACCCCGAGGAGTGGACCGGGTTCGCGCTCGGCATGGGGCTCGATCGCGTCGCGATGCTCCGCTACGGCATCCCCAACATCAAGCTCCTGTTCGACAACGATCCGCGCTTCCTCGCGCAGTTCTAGGCTCGCGAAAGGCCCGCTCCGGCGGCGCGTTTTCAACCCGAAGGCATGAAATGAAGGCGTCTCTGAACTGGCTGCGCGAGCTGCTCCCCGCGCTGAACGAGCTGTCGGCGACCGAGGTGGCCGAGCGGCTCACGTCCGCGGGGCTCGAGGTCGAGGGCGTGCACGCGTACGGCGAGGGGACGCGCGGCTGCGTGATCGCGCGCGTGGTCTCCATGCGGCCGCACCCCACGAAGAGCGGCCTCCGCCTAGTGACCGTCGACGCCGGCGAGGCGCCGCAGGAGCTCGTGTGCGGCGCGCCCAACGTGCCGGAGCCGGGCGGCCTCGTGGTGCTCGCCAAGCTCGGCGCCCACCTGCCGGCGAAGGACATGACCATCGCGCGCCGGGAGATCGCGGGCGTCGTGAGCGAGGGCATGTTGTGCAGCGAGTCGGAGCTCGGCCTCTCGGAGGAGGGCGGCGGCATCCTCGTGCTCCCCGCGGGCGCGGGCGAGCCCGGGCAAGCGCTCCCCGCGGCCCTCCCCGCGGTCGACGACGTCGTGTTCGAGATCGGCCTCACCCCGAACCGCCCCGACGGCCTCGGGCACGTGGGGCTCGCGCGCGAGCTCGGCGCGGTCCTGGGCGTGCCGTTCGAGCCCCCCGCGCCGCCGCGCTTCGGCTCCGACGCGCGCCCGTTCGAGGTCAGCGTCCACGTGCACGACGCGGAGCGCTGCCCCGAGTACGCGGCCGCCACGGTGCACGGGGTGGGCGTCGCGCCCTCGCCCCTCGCGTGGCGCTACCGGCTCCTCGCGCTCGGCGTGCGCCCGATCTCCAACGTCGTCGACGTGACCAACCTCGTGCTGCTCGAGCACGGCCAGCCCATGCACGCCTTCGACCTCGCGAAGGTGCGCGGCGCCGCGATCCACGTCCGCACGGCGCGCGAGGGAGAGGCCTTCACCACGCTCGACGGCGTCGCGCGGACGCTCACCGCCGACGACCTCGTCGTGTGCGACGGCGAGGGCCCGGTCGCGCTCGCCGGGGTGATGGGCGGCGAGAACAGCGAGATCTCCGCGACCACGCGCGACGTGCTCCTCGAGTGCGCGTACTTCGACCCGCGCGGCGTCCGCCGGGCCTCGCGTCGCCACGGGCTGCACACCGAGTCGAGCCACAGGTTCGAGCGCGGCACCGACCCCGCGGTCCTGCCCGCGGCGCTCGCGCGCTGCGTGGCGCTGCTCGGCGAGGTGGGCTACGGCGCGGTCACGCTCCCTCGGTACGTGCATGGTGCATCCATCTCCCTCGAGCCCCGGCGCGTGCCGCGGCCCCGGGTGCGGCTCCGCGCCGCGTTCATGAGGCGCGTCCTCGGCCTCGACCTGCCCTTCGCCGACGCCGCCGCGCTCCTCGGGCGCCTCGGCTGCGACGTCGAGCTCGAGGCCGGAGCGCATGCGCTCGTCGCCACGGTGCCGACGCATCGCCCCGACCTCACCCGCGAGATCGACCTCGTCGAGGAGGTCGTGCGCGTTCACGGGATCGATCGCGTGCCGGCGGAGCTGCCCGCCGTGCGCGGCACCCGGGAGCAGGGCCCGCGCGAGGCGACCGAGCGCCGCGTGCGCGCCCTCGCCGCCAACGTCGGCCTCTCGGAGACCATCACGTTCCGCTTCACCTCGCCGAGGGCCCTCGCCGCGGCGCGCGCGCCGGTCGCGGCGGTGGAGCTCGCGAACCCGATCAACGACCACCAGACCGTCATGCGGACGAGCCTCTTGCCGGGGCTGCTCGAGGCGGTCGCCGCCGCGCGCCGCCACGGCGTGCGCTCCGCGGCGCTCTTCGCATTAGGTCCGATCTTTCTCGCAGGGCCCGCGGGCGGCCTCCCCGACGAGCGGCCGACCTTCGCGGCGGTGCTCTCGGGCGAGCGCAGCGGCTGGCTCACGAAGCCCGAGCCGGTCGACGTGTGGGACGCGAAGGGCCTCGCCGTCGAGCTCGTGCGAGGGCTCACCGGGCGAGCGCCAGAGGCCAGCCCGTTCCCCGCGGAGGCTCGCCCCGCGCACCTCCACCCCCGCGCCGCCGGGCAGCTCACTCTCGACGGCGCGCAGGTCGGGCGCTTCGGCCTGCTCCACCCCGACGTGGTCGAGGCGTTCGACGCGGGCGAGCTCGTCGCGGTCGTCGAGCTCTCCCTGCCGGAGCTCGAGGCCTGCCCGCGCGCGCCCGCGTACCGCGCCATCCCGCGGTTCCCCGCCTCGTCGCGCGATCTCGCCCTCGTCGGGCACGACGACGTCGCCGCGGGCGCCGTGCTCGCCGCGATTCGCGCCGCGGCGGGCCCTCTCGCGGAGGACGTCGAGGTGTTCGATCGCTTCGTCGGGCCGGGCATCCCGGCCGACCACGCGAGCCTCGCGTTCCGCGTGGTCTACCGCGCCGAGGGCCGCACGCTGACCGACGCCGAGGTCGACAAGTGCCACGCCGAGGTCGTGGCGCTCGCGGGTGAGCGCTTCGGCGCGAAGCTCCGCGCGTAGCGACGCGCGCGCTGGCCGCAGGTCGCGCGCGTTGCGTTTCCGCTCCACACGGCGGCGCGGGCGAGTAGCATCGGCTCTGTGACTGCTGCGGCCTTTCCCGGGGATGGCGAGCTCGTCGGCGCCATCCTCTCCGAGAAGTATCGCCTCGTCCGCTTCATCGGCGCGGGCGGGATGGGGGTCGTCTACGAGGCCGTGCCCGTCGCGGGTGGCCCGCCCGTCGCCATCAAGATGCTGCGCGCGGAGTACCTCGACGACATCGACGTGCTCACGCGCTTCGCCGACGAGGGCCACATGTGCCAGCGCCTGCGCCACCCCAACGTGGTGCAGGTCTACGAGGTCGGCCACGCGGAGGACACCACGCCCTACCTGGTGATGGAGCTGCTCCAGGGCATCCCGCTCGCATCGTACACGAACAACGGCGGGCGCGTGCCGCTGCTCCAAGCGGCCACGGTCATGCAGGGCATCCTCCAGGGCCTCGGCATGGCGCACGCGCAGGGCATCGTGCACCGCGATCTCAAGCCGGAGAACGTGGTGCTGGCGCGAGACGCGAGCGGCAAATTTACGCCCAAAATCCTCGATTTTGGCATCGCGAAGGTCATGGAGCAGGCGGGCGGCATGGGGCAACGCACCCGCACCGGCGTGCTGCTCGGCACCCCCGCGTACATGAGCCCGGAGCAGATCAAGAGCGCGAAGGACTGCGACGCGCGCTCCGACCTGTGGAGCGCGGGCGTGATGTTCTACGAGATGCTCACGGGCCGCTCGGCGTTCCCCGCGCCCACGGCGTACGCCCGGCTCGGCGCGGTCTTGAACACCGTGCCTCCGCCGGTCGAGTCGATCGATCCGCAGCTGCAGCGCGTCGCCGCGTTCGTCGCGCGCGCGATGAACAAAGATCGCAACCAGCGCTTCCAGACCGCGCACGAGATGGGGCGCGCCCTCGCGCAGGCGATGGGCGACGACGGGGCCGCCCGCGACGACGCGCTGAGCCGCCTCCCCGAGATGCCGATGATGGTCTCTGCGGTCCACCCCAAGCTCCCGCCCCAGGCGCCCGCGCCCGTCGTCATCGGCTCGGGCGAGCGCACCGTGGCCGACCGCTTCACCCCCCCGTCGGGGCGGGTGAGCGTGGGGCCGTCGGGCACGCTCGCGAGCGGCGCCTCCCCGAGGGTCACCGAGGCTCCGCCCGAGGCTCGCGTCGAGGTGGCCGCGCCGCCGCGCGTGCCGGGCAAGACGTTGCCCTCGACCGACGACGCGCCGCTCACCGGCCCGCGCCCGGGCGGAGGGGTGCCCGCGTGGGCGGTCGCGCTGGTGGCAGCGGCGTGCCTCGCCGTCGGCCTCATCGCGGGGTTTCTGCTCCACCGCTGAGCACGACGCGCGGCGACGTAGGCGCGCGCGCGCTCGTCGAGTCGGCTCGGGATGGCTGGTCTTTCGCTCCGCTGGTGTGTAGGCTCTGGTCCTCGCCCGGCTCCTCGGGCCTGCCGACCACGGGTTTGACATGAGCGAAGACACCACCGCGCTTGCGAAGTACCTCGAAATCTTCCCGTCGTGGCTCAAGTCCCTCGGCGAGGACGCCGCCCAGCTCGGCGAGCTCGCGAACAGCGACGTGCCCGAGGGCGCCCGACGTCACGCGATCGCGGGGTTGAACTACATCTTCAAATCGCTCGACCTCATCCCCGACGGCATCGACGACCTCGGCTTCTGCGACGACGCCTTCGTCCTCCGCGTCGCGGCCGATCTGGCGTGCGCAGAGCACCCGGAGGCGCGCGCGGGCGTGCTCGGGCGACTCGGCGACGAGGCGGCGCTCGTCCGAGAGTTCCTCGCGGGCGACTACCCGCGCCTCGAGGCCTACGTGAAGAACCTGCGCAAGGGCGCCGCCCGCGGCCGCACGGTCGAGGACATCATGACCGACGAGACCGCGCGCGCGGCGTTCCTCCACGAGGTGGCGGCGTGGGCGCGCGACTACCAGGTGCCCACGTTCTCGCGCGACATCAAGACGCTCATCAAGCTCCGCGCGTTCCTCAGCGCGAAGCTCTCCTGAGCGCCTCGCCTCGCCGCTCCAGAGAACGCGCGCGCGCTCGGAGGCCGCCGCTGCGACGCGGTCACTCGAGCGGCTTGTAGCCGAGCTTCACGCGCCCGCCCGCGAGCCGCTTCGCGCGCTCGGTGGCTGCGTCCTCGAAGAGCTCGCGGAACGCGGTGCTCGCGCGTGACTGCTCGGTCGCGCGGCGGGCGCGCTCGCGTGAGAGGTGAAACGCGCCCGGCTCGGGGCCGCTCCACCGCAGCGGGCCCTGGCACACGACCTCACCGCGCTCGAGGTCGACGACGACCCGCGCGCCCGCGAACTCACCGGCCTCGAGCGCGAGCCCGGCGGCGCCGGGACGCTCCGTCACCTGCGGCGCCGAGCGGGCCTTGTGGCGGTACACCACGAGCAGCGCGTCGCTGTCCAGCGCGGCGGCGAGGCGCGCCTTGGTGGACGCGGAGGTCCCGCGGCCCACGAAGGTCGCGAGGTCGGGGTCGGAGAGGAACGCGAACGCCGGGTCGATCTTCCCGTCGAGCACCGCGTAGTCGATCGCTCGCGCGGTGGCCCGCGTCTGGGTCGGCAGCGCGTCGGCGCCGCAGGCGCGGTCGACGGAGAGCGACGCGCGCGCCACCGCGTCCCGCGCGCTCGCGAGGCGCTCCTCGACGCCCCGCTTCGTGGCCGTCGCGAGGTGCGCGGCGAACTCTTGGCGCGCGCGCTTCTCGTCGGCGGGCGTCTCGGCCTTGGGGGCCTCGCTCCCGCACTCGCCCGACTCGGCGAGGTCGAGCAGGTACCAGCGCGCGCCGCGCGCGAAGCACGCGCGGTAGGTGGTGGTGCGGCTCGACTGCATCACCGTCACGCCCGCGAGGCGCGCCACGCCGCCGCGGCCTACGAGAGGCCCTTTGCACGACAGCTCCGCGCGCGCCGCCATGCTCGGTCGCTCGTCGCCGAGCAGGTGGGCCTCGGCCAGCGCGCAGGCGGTCTTCTCGTCGAGGGTCGGGCGCACGCGCCCCGCCTGGGCGCGCGCCTCCGCGGCCTCCCGCCGCTCCGCCTTGGCGCTCTGGTCGAGCTCGAACGCGACGCAAGTCGCGCCGCTCACCCCGGTGCCGAGCACCGAGAGGGCGAACGCCACGATCGCCGAGGTGGCCCGGGGGATGCCGTGCCGCCTCGCCACCGAGAGGCTGCGCCACGCGTAGAACGCGCCGACCCAGCTCGACGGCGCGCAGCACAGCACCACGCCGAAGCCGGTCCACACGAGCGCGGTCCTCGCGCTGCGGCGGACCTCCTCGGCCGCCAGGGCCTGCGCCATCGACGCCTGCGCGAGCGACGCGGCGCGCGCGTGCGCCTCCCGCGTCCTCGCCTCGTGCTCCGCGCGCGCGGCCTCGGCGCGCCCCGCCTCGGTCACCGCCCCGCAGTATGCGCACCGCGTCGCGATGGGCTCCAGCGGCGCGCTGCACGTAGGGCACGTGGCGGGGTTCACGGGCTAGCCCGGGGGCTTCGGTGGGGTCCCCTGCGCGGCGGCGCTCGGGCCGTGCATGTTGGCGAGCAGGTCCTGCAGGAGATCGCGCGCCTCCGCCTTGCCCTTCAAGTGCGTGAGCAAGGTCTGAGACGCCTCGCTGAACGAGCGCTCGTAGGCGAGCCCCTCGCGGGTGCGGGCCGCGACCTTCTCGCGTCCAGACGCGAGGTCCTCCTCGAGGGCCTCCGCGTACCGGGCGAGCTGGGAGCGCAACTCCTCAATTTGTCGACGCAAGTCACGCACTTGTGCGTCCTTCGCGCCGACCAAGTGCTCTCGCTCGCCCAGCGCCTCGCGCCGCGCGTCCACGAGCGCCTGGGTCGCCCCTGCGCGCTCGAACACCGCTCGCCAGCTCGCGCTTGGCGGCTGCTGGGCGATCTGGTCGGCCTGCTGGCGCGCGGCCCCCGCGGTGCGCTCGGCGGCGGCCACGGCCTCGCGCAGGCGGTTGGCCTCGGCTTGCTCGGTCGCGAGCTCGCGCAGCGCGCGCGACTCCTCGTGCGCGAGCTCCTCGACCTTGCGGCCGATCTCGGCGCGGAGCGCTCGGCCACGCCGCTCCAGCGACTCGAGCTTGCGCGTGTGGCTCGCGACCTCGCCCTCGAGTCGCGTGGCGCGCGACGCGAGGTCCCACGCCTGGTTCACGGCCTGCGCGATGTCGGGTGGGGGGTTCGCCGCGGGGTAGGCACGGCTCACCATGCGCGAGAACAAGCCGGCGCGCGTCGCCCACTCGATCACCCCCGGCGACTGAGGAGGAGGCGGCGGCGGCGGCGGCGAGTTCTCGCCCGTGAGGCCCACCTCCCACGACACGCTGGGGAGCGACCGCTGGAGGGTCTTCAGCTCTTCGTGGAGGTGGTGCGCGTCTTGGAAGCGCTTGCGGCGCTCCTTCTCTAGCAGCTTCAGGACGATGCCCTCCGCGGCCGGCAGGATCTCGGGTTGGAGGCTGGAGGGCTTCGGGGGTGGGCTGCTCCGCTGCATCTCCAGCAGCGTCTCGCGGTCGCCCGAGCGGAACGGCAGCTGGCCCGTGAGCATCTCGAAGAAGAGCACGCCCAGCGCGTAGAGGTCGCTCGGGGGCCCGGCCTCCTCGCCGCGCGCTTGCTCGGGCGACATGTACTCCGGCGTGCCGAAGACCGCGCCCTTCGGGGCGAGGCGCGGGTCCATCGCGAGGTGCGCCAGCCCAAAGTCAAGGATCTTGACGAAATCCTTCCGACCGCCTCGCGAGGTCATCAAGATGTTGTCGCTCTTGAGGTCGCGGTGGATGACGCCCAGGTCGTGCGCGCGCGCGAGCGCCGCGCACATCTGCTCGAGGATGTCGACGCCCCGCGAGAGGTTCATCGGCCCCTTCGCGAGCTCGCTCGAGAGCGACGTGCCCACGAGGTACTCCATGACGAGATAGAGCTC
>CAZHGG010000176.1:0-9206 GCA_964531755.1 uncultured Polyangiaceae bacterium | reverse complement strand
CGAGTGCAAGCCCGCCACCAGCACCTGCGGCCTCTGCGCGAGCAGCGTGGCCGCGCCCACCTGGACTCAGGTGTTGCCGACCGGCCCGCTCGGCGGGCGCTCGAGCGCGGCGATGGCCTACGATCCGACCGACGGCAGCATGCTCGTGTTCGGCGGGCTGAACGGCTGGACGAGCGGCGTTGGGAACACGAGCTCACTGAACGACACGTGGCGACTCAACGGGAGCGTGTGGACGCAGCTCAACCCGGCCGTGAAGCCGAGCCCGCGCCTCTACCACAAGATGGCGACCGACACGCTCCACAACAAGGTCTACCTGTTCGGAGGGCTCTCCGCTCCAGGCAACGTCCGGAACAACGAGCTCTGGCAGTGGGACGGCGCCGGCTGGACGCGCCTGTGCGCCGCCGCGCCCTGCAACGCGAACGTCCCGTCCCCACGCGGCCCCGCGGGCCTCGTCTACGACCCCGACCGCGATCGCCTCGTCCTCATCGGCGGGCTCCAGGACGACGCGACGGGCGCCGACGACACGTGGGAGTGGGACGGGGTCTCTTGGAGGCGAGTCTGCGCGAAGGGCGTCTGCGGGATCGTGGCTCGCAACCTGTACGGCGGCGCCGCCTACGACGCGAGCCGAAAGCGGGTGGTCTACCTGGACACCGTGCTCTACGAATACGACGGCGTGGCGTGGTCGACCCCGTCGAGCAACACGCCGCCAGGCTTCGGCACGCCCCAGGCCGTCGCCTACGACCCGGTCCGCAAGACGACGGTCCTGTTTGGGTATTACGGAGGCGACTACATGGGGCACGTCTGGGAGTGGAACGGGGCCTGCTGGGCCGACACGTTGCCAGGCTCCTCGGCCCCGTATGGCCTCTACTACCAGGCGATGGCGTACGACCCGGTGCGCAGTCGCATGCTCCGGTTCGGCGGTGAGGGCCCGTCCGGGTTCAGCGCAGGCCTGTTCGAACGGCCGTCGATGTGACCGCCTGCGACCGGGCGCTCGACTCGAAGACGTGATGACGAATCGACGAGACTAGGCACTTTTCACGATACGAAGGCGGCTACTCGATGGCAGTCCAGCAGCTCGCGCGGGGGCGGCCGCGGCGCGGCACCACGTGGACGAACAGGAAGGCGCGATGGACGCGCCTGAATTGGAGGGGGCTCATGAGGACACGTAGCTGGGTCGTAGTGGGTCTCTTCGCGACGGTGGGAGTCGGGTCGGCCTCGGGGGGGTGCTTTGGCGATCCGCAGACGAGGCCGCCGGACGCGGGCGTGGACGGCGCGGGGGGGCCGCCCGCGACCTTCACGAGGTGCGTGGCCGACACCGACTGCGCGACCAGCCCTGCGCGGGCCGTGTGCGGTGTCCGTGGCGTGTGTGTCCAGTGCTCGGCGGCGAACAGGGACGCGTGCACGGGGGCGACCGCCGCGTGCGACGCGAACGGCGAGTGCGTGCCCGCGTGCGCCAAGGACGACGACTGCAGGGCCGCCGGCGCGAGCGCTTGTCTCGACGGCGCGTGCACGCAGTGCTCCCCCACCAGGAAGGCGGCGTGCACCGGGTCGACGCCCGCGTGCGACCCGACCGGCAAGTGCGTCCCGGCGTGCACCAAGGACGGCGACTGCGCCGCGACTCCCGCCACCTCGGCTTGCCACAACGGCGCATGCACGCAGTGCTCCCCCACCAAGAGGTCCGCGTGCACGGGCTCGACGCCCGCGTGCGACGCGACCGGCAAGTGCGTCCCGGCGTGCACCAAGGATGATGAGTGCGCGGGGTCCCCCGGCGCCACGGCGTGCTTGAACGGCGCGTGCGCGCAGTGCTCCCCGACCAACAAGGCCGCGTGCGCGGGCTCGACGCCCGAGTGCGCTCCGTCCGGCAAGTGCGTCCCGGCTTGCGCCAAAGACGACGACTGCGCGGCCACCCCCGCCACGGCGGCCTGCACGAACGGCGCGTGCACCCAGTGCTCGACCACCCGAAAGACAGCCTGCACCGGCTCCACTCCCGCCTGCGACGCGACCGGCAAGTGCGTCGCCGCCTGCGCGGTCGACAGCGAGTGCGTGGCGGATCCTGCGGCGACCGTCTGCTTCAACGGGGCGTGCAGCCAGTGCTCCGCCGCCAACAGCGCGGCCTGCACCGGGACCACGCCCGTGTGCGACGCGACCGGCAAGTGTGTAGGGCTGTGCGTGCCGGCCTGCAACGCGGGGACGCAGTGCGTGGCCGGCACCTGCGTGTCCTGCGGCACGACCGACGGGGCCCCCTGCTGCGGAGCGCTGTGCGGGCTCAACCTCACCTGCGTGGGCGGCACCTGCACGTGCGGAGAGGTGGGGACGGTCTGCTGCGGAGGGGCCGCGGGGACCTGCAAGCCCGGCGCGACGTGCGTCGGCGGGACCTGCGCGTGCGGCCTCACGGGCCAGGCCTGCTGCTCCGCCGGGGCGGCCTGCTCGGCGGGGGGCGCGGTGTGTGCGGGGCGGAAGTGCGGCTGCCTGACCGAGGTGTACGGCTACCTCACCTCCGACGCCTTGGTGGTTCGAAGCGACGGGACCGCTCACTCCTACAGCGGCCTCACCGGGAGCCCGGTGCCTGTCACGACGGCCTCGGGGGCCGCGTTCGTGGGCAGGTCCTTCGCGAAGGGCGCTGGCCACTCCTGCGGAGTGCGTACCGACGACACAGTGTGGTGTTGGGGGGGAGGGACGTTGGGGCAGCTCGGCGACGGGACCCTCACGGGGAGCCCTACCCTCCCCGTGCAGGTGGTCACGGCCGGGGGTGCGCCGCTCGCCGGGATGCGGAAGGTCTTCGCAGGCGCCAGCACGTCGTGCGCGGTGGGCGCGGCGGGCGATCTGTGGTGCTGGGGGAAAAACGCGGACAGGCAGCTCGGCAACGGCACGACCACCAACTCGGCGTTCGCCGTGCCGGTGCAGGTGGACGCCGGCGGCGCGCAGGTGAGCGGCGTGGAGGCGGTCACCATCGGGCGGCACATGTGCCTGCGCAAGAGCGACGGGACCGCCTGGTGCTGGGGCTTCAATCAGTATGGGCAGGTTGGCATTGGCAGCACCCAGACGTTCGTCTCCTTCCCCACGATGGTCGCGACCCTCTTCGACACCGTCACCGACATCTCCGTCGCTCCAGACATTGGCATTGGAGGCAAATCGACGTGTGCTCGCACGACCGACGGGAGCGTGTGGTGCTGGGGAATCAACGCCTATGGCCTCCTTGGAAACGGGCTCACGACGGGCATGGCCCTCGCCCCCGTTCAGGTCCTCTCGAGCGCAGGCGGAGCGCCGTTTCAGGGCGCGGCCAGGGTCGTCGTGTCCGAGAGGCGTGCCTGCCTCACGAAGACGAGCGACGGGTCTCTGTGGTGTTGGGGGACCTACGGGGGCGCGGCACCGACTCCCCTGTTCCCGCAGCCCTGGCTCGAGGGGGGCGCGCCGACCGCCGCGGTCTACTTCCTTGGACAAGGGTATCCGACGGCGTCCTGGATCGATGTCGACGGAGCGCTTCACATGAGCGGCTCGTCGGGGAACGAGACGACCGGGAAGGTGACGCGCACGATCGCGTGTCCGTGAGTTTGATTGGTTTCGTCGCTGGGCCGCTTGGGTTGAAGATGACTGTCCGCCATGGAGGGACAACACATGAGAACACGCAGCTGGGTCGTCGTGGGGTTGGTGGCAGCCGTGGGGGCGGGCGCCACGGGCGGGGGGTGCAGCTTCGCGGACCCGGTGGGCAAGACCGGAGACTCGGGCGCGGGCTCCGACGGCGCCCTGCCGCCCGTGGGGAGCGGAGACGCGTCTCCGGACGTGAGCGCGCCTCCGACGGACGCCAAGCCCGACTCCCCGCCTCCGGGAGACGGGGACGACGCGGAGACGGGCCCGCCGGTCGACGCGGGTGACGCCGCCCCGCCCGCCTGCGCGCCCGTCGACGGCAAGCGCTGCGCGAGCGGCTCCACGACCACCCTCGAGACCTGCGCCGCGAGCGGCGCCTGGGTCGCCGAGGCGTGCCCCGCGGCCACTCCGCGCTGCAAGACCGCGCGTGCGTGGAGACCTGCACCCCCGGCGCCAAGCGCTGCAAAGGCAACGACGTGGAGACCTGCGCGTCCGACGGCACGTGGAGCCCGGGGGTGGCGTGCGCGGGGGCGACGCCGGTGTGCAACCCGGGAGGGGTGTGCGACGCCAGCGTGATTTGCGCGGCGGGTCAGACGCGCTGCGACGGGAACAACGTAGAGACCTGCGACGGAGCGGGGACGGCCTGGGGCGGGGCGACAGCCTGCCCCGCCGCCACCCCGGCGTGCGGCCCTATCGCCGGACAGCCCGACGGCGTCTGCGGCATCATCGAGTGCACTCCGGGCGCCCCCGGCTGCCTCGCCAACAGCACACGAACCTGCAAGCCCGACTCCCGCTGGGGGCCGTCCACCGCCTGCCCCGCGGCCACCCCCGCGTGCGATCCACCCGGCGGCGGTGGCCCTGGCACCTGCGGCGTCATCGAGTGCACTCCGGGAAACAAGGAGTGCCCCACGTCCTCCAGCACGCGCACGTGCCAGGCGGACTCCCGCTGGGGCGCCGCCGCCGACTGCCCCGCAGCGACTCCCCTCTGCGCCGCCGCCTCCGGCACCTGCGTCGCCTGCGCTGCGGGCGCCGCCGCCTGCCGCGATCCACGCACTCCCCAGACCTGCAGCGCCGCGGGAGCGTGGGTGCCCTCCGCCGCATGCGCCGTCGGCAGCGAGTGCAAGCCCGCCACCAGCACCTGCGGCCTCTGCGCGAGCAGCGTGGCCGCGAACGACTGGACCTTGGTCGCGCCCGTCGGCGGCACGCCGCCCGCGCGCTCGAACGCGCGCATGGCGGCGGATCCGAGCGACGGGAGCGTCCTGCTCTTCGGGGGGATGACCGGCTACGTCAGCGGCGGCGGCGACACGCTCACGAACGACACGTGGCGGCTGACCGGCGCCGTGTGGACGGCGCTGAACCCCGCCACCAAGCCGAGCGCGCGCCAGAACCACGCCATGGCCACGAACCCCACGAACGGGAAGGTGTACCTGTTCGGCGGCCAGGGTCCGAGCCCCGGCTACACGTACAACAACGAGCTCTGGGAGTGGAACGGCGCCACCTGGACGCAGCTCTGCACCGCCGCGCCTTGCAGCGCGACCAAGCCGAGCGCGCGCACCGCCGCCGCCCTCGCCTTCGACGTCGAGCGCAACCGCCTCGTGCTCGCCGGTGGCCTCGGGAGCGGCGGCGCCGGGGCGGCCAACGACACCTGGGAGTGGGACGGCGCGGCGTGGACGCAGAAGTGCGGGGGCGCGCTCGCGTCGTGCGGGTTCGCCCCGATGCACGAGCTCTTCGGGGGCGGCGCCTACGACTCGGTGCGCAAGCGGACAGCGTTCCTCATCACGGATGACACCAACGGCGGCGCCGCGAGTCGGCTCTACGAGTACGACGGGGTCCGCTGGACGTTGGCCACCGGCAACACCACCCCACCCTTCCCTGGCGGCAGCTACGGCGCCGTGATGGCCAATGTGTACGATCCCGTGCGAAAGGTCCTCGTCTCTCTCGGGCACCCGGGCGAGTTCGACTTTCGCGTGTGGGAGTGGAACGGCGCGTGCTGGTCGAACACGAGCCCCGTCGCCGCGTCGCACGGCGCGCGCGGCCAGGCCACGGCGTACGACCGCACCAACTCGAGGATCGTGCGCTTCGGCGGCTCGGAGCCCAAGGCCGGAGGCGGCCTGACGTTCCACAGCGTGCTCTACGAGCGCTCGTCGCTCTGACGCGCATCGGCGCGGCCCGGGCGACGCCCTGCCCGCGCCTAGCAGCCCGTTGATAAGCTCCCGTCGCCCGCGCGCCACCGCATCGGCGCGGGCTTCGTTGCGATCCTCCGGTGCCTGCTCACCAAAAAAGTAGGCTCGGCCGGCTCCTCGGATCGCGCCTTGCCCGATGCCACGCGGACGACGCGCGGCATCGGTCCGCTTATCAACGGGCTGCTAGGTTCCCGCGAGCGCGGCCTTCACGCGGCCGATGAGGGTCGCCGCCGCCTCCGCGAGGGGGACGAGCTCGGCCTTCTTGGGGTCCTTCTCGGTGCGCGGCTTCAGCTCGAGCTGGCCTTGCGCGAGGCCCTTCGCGCCGAGCGTCACCCGCAGCGGCATGCCCAGGAGATCCGCGTCTTTGAACTTCACGCCGGGGCGCTCGTCGCGGTCGTCCCACAGGACCTCGACGCCGGCGGCCCACAGCGCGTCGTAGAGCTTCTTCGCCTCGGCGTAGACGCCCGGCTCCTTCGCCTCGGTGCCGAGGGTGACGAGGTGCACGTGGTAGGGCGCGAGGCTCATCGGCCACACGATGCCGAGCTCGTCGTGCCGCTGCTCGATGCACGTCGCCACGAGGCGCGAGACGCCGATGCCGTAGCAGCCCATCACGATGGGCCTCTTGGCCTGCGCCTCGTCGAGGAAGGTGGCGCCCATCTGCGCCGAGTAGTGCGTGCCGAGGATGAAGATGTGCCCGCCCTCGATGCCCTTGTAGGCGACCAGCGCGCCCATGGTGCCGCAGCTCGGGCAGTCGTCGCCGCCTTGCGCGAGGCGGAGGTCGGCCACCTCGCCGGTGTAGTCGCGCCCGAAGACGACGTTCGTGAGGTGGTGGTCGGTGTCGTTGGCGCCGCACGCTCCGCTCGCGACGAGCGACGCCGCGCGATCGACCACGACTCGGCCCGAGAAGCCCACCGGGCCCGCGAAGCCCACGGCCGCGCCGGTGGCCTTCTTCACGTCGAGCTCGCCGGCGAGGAACACCTCGTCGACCCCGAGCGCGCGCGCGAGGCGCACCTCGTTCACCTCGTGATCGCCGCGCACCACCGCGAGCACGGTCGCGTCGCCGGCGAGGTACACGAGCGACTTCAAGAAGCGGTCCTTCGGCAGCGCGAGGAACGCGGACACGTCGTCGATGGAGCCCACCTTGGGGGTGTGCACCTTCGCCAGCGCGGGCGTCGGCTCGGCCGGCGGCGCGGGCGCGCGGGTCTTCACGATCGCGGCCTCGACGTTCGCGGCGTACTCGCAGCGCTGGCAGGCCACGATCGCGTCCTCGCCGCTGTCCGCGAGCACCTGGAACTCGGCGCTGGTGGACCCGCCCATGGCGCCCGAGTCGGCCGCGACGAGCCGGTAGGTGAGGCCCATGCGGTCGAACGCACGCGTGTAGGCTGCACGCATCCGCTCGTAGCTCGCCTTGGCGCCCTCCTCGGTCGCGTCGAACGAATACGCGTCCTTCATGAGGAACTCACGACACCGCAAGAGGCCGCCGCGCGGGCGCGGCTCGTCGCGGAACTTCGCCTGGATTTGGTAGAGGTTGCGCGGCATGTCGCGCCAGCTCTGGATCTCGCGGCGCGCGATGTCGGTGACGATCTCCTCGTGCGTGGGCCCGAGGTTGTACTCGGCGCCCTTGCGGTCCTTCAGGCGGAACAGCGTGTCGCCGAAGCGGTCGAAGCGCCCCGTCTCGCGGAAATACTCGGCGGGCAGCAGCGCCGGCATGAGGATCTCGAGCGCCCCGGCCCGGTCCATCTCCTCGCGCACGATGCCCTCGACCTTGCGGAGGGCTCGGAGGCCTAGCGGGAGGTAGTCGTACATGCCCGCGCCCACGCGGCGGATGTACCCACCTCGCAAGAGCAGCACGTGGCTCACGTTCGTGGCGTCGGACGGGGCTTCCTTGACGGTGGGGATGAGGGCGTTCGAAAAGAGCATCGCGGCCCCGCACTAGCACACCGCGAGGCTGGCTGGAGAGCGCTTGCGCGGCGCGCCCCGAGCTTCGCCTGCGCGCCGTCCGCCACGCGCGGTCAGTCCCCGAAGATCTCCGCGGCGAGGAGGCCCGGCGGCAGGGTGCCGCGCGTCAGCAGGTCGCGGTGGAACGCCTTGAGGCTGAAGGCCGCTCCGTCGCGCGCCTTCGCGCGCGCCCGCAGCGCGAGGATGCCCTGGCGCCCGGTGAGGTACGCGAGCGGCTGGGTCGGGCTCATCGAGTAGCGCTTGACCTCGCTCACCGCGAGCGGGCGCTCGAGGTGCACGCGGTCGGTGAGGAACGCTGCCGCCTGGTCGAACGTCATGCCGGCGGTGTGGAGCCCCACGTCGAGCACGACGCGCGCGGCGCGCACGAGCGTCCACTCGAGCTGCATGAGGCGCTCCTCGTCGGTGTAGTAGCCGAGCTCGGCCATGAGCTCCTCGGAGTAGAGCGCCCAGCCCTCGCTGAAGATGGGCGCGTCGTGGACCTTGCGCACCTTCGAGGGGTGCTTGACCGCGAAGGAGAGCTGCAGGTGGTGGCCCGGGTAGGCCTCGTGCACGGCCGTGTCGACGATGTCGCCGTGGTCGTTCTCGCGCAGCATCGCCTCCTGCCTGGCCGAAGGCAGGCTCGCGTCGACTGGCGTCACGAAGAAGAAGCCCTTCGTGCTCGCGGCGCCGTCGAAGGGCGGCGGCCTGTCGTACGCGGCGATCACGGTCGTGCGCATGAAGACCGGGGTGTCGACCACGGCGAGATCGTCGCCCTCGGGGAACGGGACGGCGTCGCGCTTGACCAGGAAGTCGCGCGCCCGCGCCACCTCGAGGCGGTACGCGGAAAGCAGCTCGTCACGCTTCGGGTGGTTCGCCTTCACCTTGGCGACGACCTCGGGCCAGCCCTTCGCGTGGGGGTCCAGCCGCTTGGCGATCTCGCCCATCTGCGCCTCGGTCTCGGCGAGCACGCCGCGCCCCATGGCCTCGAGCTCCGCGGGCGACTCGCGCAGGAAATGGCCCTCACGGAGCAGCGCGGTGAAGTGCTCGGCGCCCGCCGCGAAGCTGCCCGTCGCGCGGGGCAGCACGGTCTTCTTCAGGAAGAGCGCGTAGTCGGCGTAGGCGCGGGCGGCGCCCTCGAGCGCGCGGCGCACGCGAGGGAGCTCCCCCGGCAGGTGCCGCTCGAGGAAAGGTCGCTGCGCCTCGAAGAAGCTCTTCGCGCGCTCCGAGCGCTCGAGGGTGACCTGGACCCACACCGCCGGCGGCGCGCCGAGGTTGACGCGCGCAGCGGCGAGCACGGCAGGGATCTTCTCGAGCCGCGCGACGACGTCCGCGGCGCGCCGGGGCGCGGGCGCGTACTCGCGGGCCGTCATCGCGAAGATCGCGCCCATGGGCGAGGTGTAGAGCTGCGGCTCCCGCTCGAGCGGCCGCCGCGCGCGCCCGAGCAGCTCGGTGCGCAGCATGCCGCGCAGGAGCGCGAGATCGGTGCGGGCCGCTCGCCCG
>CAZHGG010000175.1:0-9209 GCA_964531755.1 uncultured Polyangiaceae bacterium | reverse complement strand
GGCCGCTACAAAGATGACCGTGGCGCCCGCGGCTGTCAATCCGCCGGGCTCGCGGCGCGGCGCCTGGCGCGCCCTGACTCATTTTTGCGACGGCGGAGCCACCCGAACTCCTGGGAGTGTAGTGCCCAGACAGGGTCGCAGATTGCCCCGCTTGGCCCACCTTCCGGCCCAAGTGGGGCTAAGTGCCTGGAATCATGGTGGAGGCGCCGGGAATCGACCCACGCTGTACGGAGGCCTTGCGCAGTACAGCGTGGGCGATGACCTAGCGAGGCCGATGCGTCAGCATCGGCAGTTGTGGAGGCGCCGGGAATCGAATTCGCGACCTGAGGGCTTAAAACGCGCTGATTCGTCGCCAAACGTTCCCCAGCGTGAAGGGAGCCCGCCGGCCCTCGTGACGGATGAGAGCGAGTCGACGCTTGCGAATGGGGAACCTCCCGAGTCACCCCGCGCCCGTGCGCTGCTGATGTTGACCGGGCTCGTGGGGGACCTCGCCGGGGCGGGGGACCTCGAGGCCGCGCGCCTGGTGCATGAGGCGGTCGGGCGCTTGCTCGGGCTCGCGGGCGAGGGGGCGCCGGTCGTGGATCTTTCGGCTCGTCGTCGGCTCGACTCGAAGAGTTGAAGGCCGTCCCGTCTGGCCGAAGAGCACCACCGCGAAAAAAAAATCCGCAGGCCCCCAAACACGCGGTGTCGCGACACCGCCGCGACACCGCCGCAAGGCGGCCGCGGTGAAACGGGAGTCCTTTCGCCGCATTGCGTTAGCGCGTCGACCACACCGCTACCACCACCCGACCACAAACCGACCACAAGTATCGGGTATCATGAAAGATTTCACCCTTGCGCGGGCGCGACATCGCGCTACCTGATGTCTCTACGCGTCGCAGCAATCCTAATGCGGCGCGCAAGGGGTCACATGCGCCAAGAACCAACTAGGTCCGATGTGTTGGCGATCGCCGCGGAGTCGGAGGCGGACCCGCGAACTGTCCGTCGAGTGCTCGCAGGGCGCGGCGTCCGGGGCGATGTCGCGGCGCGGGTGCGTCGCGCGGCCGCTGCCCGGGGCATCGTCATCCCGTGAGCGGGCCGATCGTCATCCTCTCGCCCGCGGAGCTCGCCGCCATCGTTGAGGGCGCGGTTGACAGGGCCCTCGCCAAGCGAAACGACCGCGCCGAGGTGCTGGACTTCGCCAAGCACTACCCCGGCTCAACCCGGGTGGCCAATGGCCTATGCCGCGACGGCAAAGTCCACGGCGCGGTGAAGGTCGGGAAGCGCTGGCTCGTCTCGCGCTCGGACCTGGAGGCGTTCCTTTCGACGCTGCAGGGGCGCGCCCGGACACTCCCGGCCGCCGCCGCCGGCGGCGCGCCGTGGTCGCCATCGGCGGCACTCTCGGCCGCTGGCGTCCGGGTGACCCGGTGAGCCTCCGCTTGCTGGAAGACCCTGGCCACGACATGTGGGACGGGTTCGACGCCGAGCCGGTCGCGAGTGCCGAGCCGGCCACGGTCGCGCCGGTGAGCTCGTGGGACTCGCGCGCCGTGACCGTCGACCCCACGTGGTGGACGACCGCGCCGGCCCCTCGCCGCTGGTTCATGTGCGACGCCCGCACGGGCAAGGGCGCGCTGCCCGCCGGCAAGGTCGGGCTCTTGATCGGCGAGGGCGGGACGAACAAAACCGGCGCGCTGGTACTACTCGCCGTCGCGCACGCCACGGGTGGCCAATGGCTCGGCGCCTACTCTCTCCCGGCCTCGGGTCGCACCCTGCTCATTCTGGGCGAGGAAGACGCCGAAGAGGTACACCGCCGAGTGTACAACGCAGCGCGAGCGACGCAGGCGCGCACTCCCGCGCCCGGGGCGATCGTGGCGTTGCCGCTCGCCGGCATCCCCGCTCCCATGGTGATCGTCGACCCCTACGGCAACGCCGCTGACGGCGCGTTCCTGGTTTGGCTCCGAGCCTTCATTGCCGCGTTCGGCCCGTTCGGTCTCGTGCTGCTTGACCCCTTGCCCAGATTCGCCGGAGCCGACGCCGAGATCGACAACGCGGCCGCTACCCGGTTCGTGCAAGCGCTCGAGAGCATCGCGACCGGCACGGGGGCAACGGTCATCGTGGCGCACCACACCAACAAACCAGCCCGCGGCGCGGGCGCGTCGATCTCGGCGTCGTCCGCCCGGGGGTCGAGCGCGTTCGTGGACGGCGTCCGCTGGGTGGCGTCGCTCAGTGTGGAGCGCCTCCCCTGCAGCGATCCCGATGTGGCCGCCCGGTTGGGCGAGCTTGTTACGTTCACGGTCCACAAGTCGAACTACAGCGCCAAGGGGGAGCCCGTACTGCTCCGACGCGACGCCGACACCGGCACCCTCACCGCCCTCGATGCCGTCGACCTCGCCACGGTGAGCGATGCCCGAGCCGCCGCCGACCCCGGGGCGCATCGCCGCGCCGCTCGAGCTGACCTCGGCCGGGCCCGGGTCCAGGAAGTGTGCGACGTGGTGCGCGCCGCACTGCAAGCCACCCCGGGGCTCTCGTGGCGCGCTCTGCTCTCCAGGGTGATCGCCGCCCGGGGCGCGTGCCCGCGGGACACCTTCGATGCCGCGCTGGCGTCGATGGCCCTCCGGACCGAGCCGGGCCCCAAGCGCTCGACCCTTCACTTCCTCGCCGGAGCACCATGAGCCACGAACCCAGTGCGTCGAGCGCGTCAGTGCGCGATTTCCCCCCACACCCCCCAGTGCGCAACGCACACACTGAGGTGTGCAGTGCGCTGTGTGTTGGCCGAGTGCGCGACGCACTCAACACACTCGACGCACTGAAACCTGGGAGCCGACCGCTCACGCTCCTCTTGCTGGCCCTCTTGCTGGCCTTGAGCGCCCTCGGTTCGTCCTGCGACCAAAGCGGCGTCTACGTGGCGACTGGAGGCCTTGGCGAGGATGTTGGGGACCGGTCGGAAACGAGGCCACCGACAGGGGGCCGCGTTCTTCGAGCGGGGCCGCCGTGCTGATCGTGGAATTCGATCTCGACCTGCCCTCCGTGCTCAACCTCCGTGAGCACCACTTCGCCCGTGCGCGTCGTGTCCGCCTGCAGCGTGAGGCGACCCGCCGGGCTCTCTTGGGCCACGCTCGCCCGACCCTGCCCGTGGAGGTGCTGATCGTCCGCATCGGCGCTCGCCGGCTCGACACGGGGGATAACCTGGCGGCCGCGTGCAAGGCCGTGCGAGACGCCATCGCGGCCGGCCTTGGCGTTGACGACGGGCCGGCCTCCCCCGTCACGTGGCGCTACGGCCAGGAGGTCACCCGCGAGAAGCACCGGGTTCTCGTCAAGCGAGGCCGCTCCGTCATCGGCTCCAGGCTCGTCGCGCGAGGTCGGGTGCGCCTCGAGCTCCGCGCGCTACCCGGCCCGCCGGGCGAGCATGTTCATGATGGCGTTGGGGTCGAAGGCGCGCCCGGCCCGGTTGACCCTCCCTTCGCTGGCCAGCGCGGCCGACGTGGCTCGAAGGCTGAGGCCGCCGGCGCGCAGCTCGGCCGCGCGGGCAATGACCGCCTGCTCTGCCGCGTGAGCAACGACGCGCACGCCGCACGGCCCAACCTCGAACCCGTACGGGGCGTGTCGGGAGACCCGCTCGCCGCGCGCGGCCTTGGCGGCAAGAGCGGCCTTGGTCCTTGCCTTCAGCACCAAGCGCTCGTAGGCGCTCACCGCATCGATCACACCTCGGATGAGCCCGTCCGCCGGCGTCGACCCGCTACCCTCCCCAGCGGCCGAGACGAGCACCGCGCCGGCCCCAGCGGCCGCACGCTCCACCAAGCCAGCGATGACGGCATCGCGGGCGACGCGGTCGCGCCGGGCGACGAGAAGCACGCCGGCCCGGTGCTCGCGCAGCGCGGCGAGCGCCGAGCACAAGCCCGGGCGCGTCTCTGCTGCGCTGGCTCCCGACACCCCGCGGTCGACGTGCCAGGCGACCACGCTCACACCCTCGCGAGCGGCGTACGCCTCAATGGCGGCGCGCTGCGCTTCGGGGCTCAACTTCTGCTGGGCGAGAGAGCACCGGATGTACGCCACACCGACCTTCGCCGATCCCATCTTGGTGCGCCTGCTCATGCATGTCAGACGAGCGGCGCGACCAACCCATGTAAGGCATCCGGTCGGATGCCGTAAAGAATTCCGCGACACCGCGCGTCAAGAGTCCTAACGCGATGAGACGGCCTCCCCCATCTATTTCCACCCCACCCCCCGTCTTCAGCGGGCCGGATACCCTTCGAGGGCCTAAAACATGCGTAATTTTGCTAAAAAACCGCCGATTGCCCACGACGACGACAGCGTGATAGTTGGCACTCGCCGCAAGCGCCGGACTCCAGAGGAACTCGAGGCCGCCAAGAAGATTGTCGAGGCTCGGATCGCTCGCCGTGACAGGCAATCCGCCATCCTCGAATGCCTCTCGCCCGCGTCCGCTTCGCCCGACGGGCCGCCGGTGCGTGAGCAGTCGGGGCTCATGGATATTTCCGGCGCGCGCGACGTGCCCGAGCTCCTTCGCATCCCTCGCGACTCGGGAACGGGCAACCCGGGCTCCGCGTTGGTGCTCGTCGCGAGAGATTTTGACGGCCTCACGGGCGGTACCGCGCGCGTCTACGCGACGCTCTACACCTCCTTCGCCGACGGGGCCGGATTCAAAGCGCGCACGAGAGGGACGGCGATCCGCCTCGAGGAAATCGCGCCGTTGATTGCCGCCCTCGAGGCCTTCGCGGCCGCCGCAAGCAAGACCACCGACAGCACCGACACCGACACCGAACCCAAGTGAGGCTCCCCATGAACGACAGCATCAAGACCACCGACCCCCTCCGCGCCGACTACAACGCCCGCCGGGCCGACCTCGAGGCCGCGCGCCTCGCGCTCGTCAACGCCAACGCGAGCCAGACGGCCCGCGGAGCCATCGCGCTCGCCTCGCTCCGCGTCGCCGTCGGCGAGGCTGAGGAGCGGCTCTACTCCGCGGAGCGCGCGCTCGCCGACGAGCTCGACGCCGACGCCGGGATCGATGACGCGACCTTCGCCGCACACCTCGAGGCGGGCCGCGTGGCGATCGCTGGCCTGCTCGCCGACGTCGCCGCACTCGAGGCCGCTCAAAACGAGCTCGTGGCGACCGAGGCCGCGCGACGAGCGGAGGTGAACGCGGCCCGCCGTGCTGCCGGTGACCCTCGAGTGAGGCGGCCGATCGATCCAAGCGCCATGGGGGGCTGGCGAGAGTGCGAAGCCGCCCTCCGCGCGCCCCTGCCGCGCAAGGTCTCGGTCACGCTGGCGGCCGACCGCGCCGCGCTCAGGGAGGCTCAGTTGGCCGTGGTCCGCGAAGAGCGCGAGGCCGCGCAGCTCGCCGCGCAGCTCGCGGAGCGCGACCGAGGCGCGGCATGGTCGGCCGAGCAACGTGCTGCAGACGAACTCGAGGCCGCCGCCCGGGCGCGCATCGCCGCGGCCGCGCAACGTGCCGAGGACGACGCAGCGATCGCTGCCCTCGAGGCCCGGTGAGCTACTCGCGCACGACTAGGTTCGGACGCGCCCGGGTGTCGTGGGACCCTCGCACCGGCCGGGCGCGCGCGGAGGTGACGGGCCGCGCCGTCGGGCTCGGGATCGGGTTCCCCGCGGAGCTCGGGATCTCGAGGGCGATCCGAGCTATGCGCTAGGGGCCGCGCGCCGCGGGGCTGGTCCGGCTCCGCGGCGTGCGCTTGCTTGGCGGCCGCCTCCCGTCCACGATGCCCCAGGACGCGCCGGCCGGGCGAGGGTAGGGCGAGTGTCAGAGGGGCGCCGAAACGGCGTCCTGGTTCGATCTGAGAGGGAGCACCGATGCAAGAAACGAGGCGCAAGGGCGGAAGACCTGCAACGGGCTCGCTCTCGTGGCGAAGGAACCCTCGCACGGGTGCTCTGCAGTGGTACGCACAAATCACTCTGGCCGATGGGTCTCGGCCGCTCGTGGAGCTCGACCCCACGATCACCGAGGCCGACCGCGCCGCCGCCCGCGCGTGCGCTCTCGTCGTGAGCCAGCAGGCGCGCTCGCGGGCGTCCGTTTCGGTCCGCAACCTGGAGACGCTGAGCGAGTACGCCGGCCGCTGGCTCGTCGCGCGAGAAGAGCGAGGGCTGGCAAGCGTGCGCGACGATCGCGGTAGGCTCGTGACGCATGTCTTGCCAACCCTCGGGGCCCGGGACGTGCGGACCATCGTCCGGGACGACCTAGAGGAGCTCGTGGAGGGTCTTGATCGCAAGGTGCGCGCGGGCGGCCTCTCGTGGAAGACCGCGATCCACACGTGGGGTCTCGTGACACGCCTGTTTGCGGACGCGTGCGGCGCGAAGCGAAGGGATCTTCGCGTGCGCGACGACGATCCGGCGATCTCTGTCCACGGGCCCGACCGCGGTACGAGTAAGGCGAAGGTGTACCTCTACCCGAGCGAATTTCTTCAGCTCGTCGGCCACCCTGCCGTGCCGCTTCGGTGGCGCCGAATGTTCGCGCTCACCACCTACCTCTACGCCCGCGCGGGCGAGGTCAACGCGCTCACCTGGCAAGATGTCGACCTGGAGCGGGGCATCGCTCACATTCACCGCTCGGCCTCGCGACGCACCGGCGAGACGAAGGCCACCAAGACGGGAGGCACGCGGCGCGTTCCCATCGAGCCGCACCTTCTGCCGCTCTTGGAGGCGATGCACGCCGAGGCGAACGGCACCGGGCGAGTCTCGCCGGTGGACGCCACCGACAAGAAGACCTCACGCCAGCTGCAGCGATGCGTGCGCCTCGCCGGGCTCACGAGGGCGGACCTGTACGCCGACGACGCGACCCGCAAGCCCATGACCTTTCATGATCTCCGTTCGACGGGGATCACGTGGTGCGCGGTACGTGGAGACGAGCCGCTCAGGATCAAGCAGCGCGCGGGGCATGCGACGTTCAGCACCACCGAGGGCTACATCCGCGAGGCCGAGAACCTCCGCGAGACGAACTTCGGCACGCCGTTCCCTCCCTTGCCTGATGCCCTGCTTGTGCGCCCGGGGCAGGAAGAGCCCGAGCCCGACGAGCCCGCGCCCAACGAGCCCGAGCCCGAGCCGGGCGACCCCGAGGAAAGCCGCGACCCAGATTCGCAACAGGATCCGCAACTTTGCGAAACCGACGTCACGAACCAGGGCAAAAATAGGGGTTCTATGTGGAGGCGCCGGGAATCGAACCCGGGTCCGAAAATCACGCGCTTGCTGCTTCTACGTGCGTAGCTGGTCGTTTGATTTCACCCCGGAGCGCGACGGCCAGCAGCCTTTCTCCGCGATTATCTGCCTGTTGGTCTTCGCCGTAGGCCCCGGCAACCCGGGCTTTGGCTAGTCAGATCGATGACGCCCTCGCCGAAGCTCTGACGGGCTCCGGGTCGGACGGCTCTACCGTTTTTTAGGCGGCGAGAGCGATTGCGTTGTCGTTCGCAATTAACGTCCCCATGAGGATTTACGTGGTTCACGAGACCCACGGCACGCAGCTAGGAAGTCGTCATCTCCGTCGAAACCGATCGCCCCCTTTTTTTGGGTACCCCGTCACCTTAGGCCCGCCGCGGCGCCCCCGCAAGGCTCGTCGGCGCGCGCGCGGCTCGGCCGGCTCACGCGCTCCGCGGCTCGTGGGCGCGACGCAGGCGACCCGGGTCGAAGAGGAGCGTCGTCCACCACCGCGGGGTCACGTCGAAGGCGAGCCGAAGGCGGGCCCCGCGCGCGCCGGTGAGGCCGGCGAACGACCGGAGGAGGCCCACGACGAAGCGCTCGTGCCCCGGGAGGCGGCTGGCCACGAACGCGAGCGCTCGGAGGTCCCCCGCCGCGTCGACGGCGGGCGCGAAGCCGGCCGCGCGCAGCGCCTCGGGGAAGGTCCCGGCCTCGGCGACCCGGTCGAGGAAGGCCGCGCCAGGCTCGCGCGCGAAGCGGCGGCAGTACCGGCGCGCGTCCTCGAGCGCGGCCGCGGACTTGTTCGCGCCGAGGTAGACGCCCACGCCCGGGTCGTGCTCGCAGGCCTCCAGCTCGTGGGCCCGCGCGAGGTCTTCAGGCACGCCGAGCCGGAGCGACGCGTGGCCACGCACGGTGACGCGCTCGGCGTCGCCGTAGAGGGGCGCGGCGACCACGTCGTCGAAGTAGAGCTGCCGATCCGCGAGCGCGCGCACAGTGAGCGTGGTCTCGTCGCCCGAGCGCATGCGCGTCGACGCCAGCGCGACGGCGATCGGCTCGAAGGCGTCGCTCGCCTTGACCGCGACGGCGACGTCGTCGCCCTCGACGTCCGACACGTAACGGAGGCGGATCTCCGCGCTCTCTCCGAGCGGGACGACGGGGACCGGCCCGAGCTGCACGAAGCGGCGGACCTTCACTGGCACCTCCTGCGAGCGGACCACGCCTCGGTCGATGGTGGCGCGGAGCGCGCACGCCGCGCCCTCCAGGTGGTGCTCGAACGCCGCCGCGCGCAGCAGCTTCTTCCACGGGACCACGAGCGGCAGCGGGAAGTCGTCGGGCGCGCCGGGGAGCAGCTTGTCGCCGGCGTAGCTCAGGGCGACCAGATCGCCGTGTGTGTCGAGCGTCCCGGCCAGGTCGCTGGCCTCGAGCGCGGCCGGCAGGTCGGCGGCCGCCATCACCGCGGCGCGATCGCGGAAGAGCTCGGGGGCTCTCCGCGCGACCTTCTTCAGCGACCTCAGCGCGGCGGGGAAGTCCTCGCGCTGGAGCAACATCCCCCGCGACTCGAAGCGAACGAGGACCCCCATCCGCGCCAGAATACCGCGGCTCGCCCGCGCCCGCTCGACCGCTCGACCGCTCGACCGCCGCTCAGCCCACGAGGCCGCGCCCGAGCTCCGCCGCGAGCGCCTCCCCCTCGCCCGGCTCGTACACGACCACGCCGCTCGACCACGAGAACACCGCCGCCGGGCGCGCGCGCTCGTCGACCTCGTCCACCGGCACCACGTGGACGTGCGCGTGCGCGTAGCTCGTGGGCAGATCCACCGGCGAGCCGAGCCGCGCGCGGTCGAGCCAGCGCCCTCGGCCTTCGGGTCGAGGGCTCGGAGGCGAGCCGGGGAAGCGCTGAGGGGGTCGTCGTTGAAGTCCACGAACGCGTGCACGTACCCCGACGTACCCCGACGTGATCACAAGCGCGAGCGTGCCGCCCGCCCGCGCGCTCTCGGGGCGTGGCGCCGACCCGGCGCGGCGGCCGGCGCCGCGGCCGGCCCGGCGGGGCCCCCCTCCCCCCCACCCCCCCCCTG
>CAZHGG010000174.1:0-9212 GCA_964531755.1 uncultured Polyangiaceae bacterium | reverse complement strand
CGGGCGACCGCCCCGCCGCCGAGCGCGACCGCGACCAGCACCGCGGCGGCCTCGGCGAGCGCGACGAGCGCCGTGGCCTACGCGGCGACGCACGCCGCGGTGAAGCACGGGACGCCAAGCGCCGCGGCGGCCCCCGCGCCGTCCGCCTCCAACCCGCCTCCCGCCGTCACGGTCGTGCCCACGATGGGCATCAAGTGAGCTCGCCTCCGCGTCGCCAGCCGCCCCCTCGTCACCCGCAGCCCCGCCATCCGCCGCGCCCGCCCAGGAGAATATGATGAAGCACACCACGTCGAGGCTCGGGCTCTCTCTCTTGGGGATCACGAGCGCGATCGCCTGCGCGGGCATCCTGGTCGACGGGCTCGGCTGCTCGGTCCCCGAGCCGACGGCCCTCTTCCTCGGCGTCAGCTCCGACATGCGCGTGGCCGACGACTTCGACTCGGTCGGCCTCTTCATCTCGGTGAACGGCGAGGTCAAATACCAGGCGGTCCACGCCGTGAGCCCCACGGGCGAGGTCCTCCTCCCGGCCTCTCTCTCGATCCTCCAGCCCGACGAGCCCTCGACGCCCGTGCACATCCGCGTGGCGGGCTACCGCGCCTCGCAAGTCATCGCGGTGCGCGACGCCATCACCACCATCCCCTCGAACCAAATCAGCGTCCTGCGCCTCCCGGTGCAGTGGCTGTCGACCGGTGCGACCAAGGGCCGCGCCGCCGGCGCGCCGAGCAGCTCGGCCACCACCTCGGTGTCGCTCGGCGGCGTGAAGATCCGCTCCTCGGCCCCGAGCGACGACGCGAGCTTCTCCGAGTTCGCGAAGTTCTTCTCGGGCCTCGAGCTCCCCTGCCCCGCCGGGCAGACCTCGATCGCGGGCACCTGCGAGAGCGTGTACGTCCCGCCGAGCGCGCTCGTGGTCGCGAAGGGGGGCGCCCACGTGGGGGAGGTGTACGGCGGCGCCAACGGGCTCGACACGCAGGGCAAGGCCGCGGGCGGCGCGTGCTTCGCGGTGGAGGACTGCTTCGCCGCGTCCGAGGCGGTGCGGCCCGAGGACGTCACGGCGCGCCGCGACGGGACGACGGTCGTCGGGTGCGAGATCCCGAGGCCGCGGGGCGCCTCGCTCGACCAGCTCAACATCGCGATCGACCGCGACGGCACGCCCGGCGCGTACGTCGCGCTGAACAGCGAGGCGGCGGAGGAGGCGAAGGAGGGCGGGTGGCGCGACACGGGCGCGGCGATCGCGCTGCCCCCGGCGGTCTGCGCGCGCCTCGGCGGCGCCGCCCGCGGGCTCCGCGTGAGCACCCGCTGCGCCGCCAAGCGCGCCAAGGACCCCACTTGCGGGCCCTGGTCGGCCGTCAAGAACGCGCTGAAGCCCGGCTTTTCGCCTGGGCGTTATTACACGGGCGGAGAGGCGGGCCCGGGCGACGCCGGGCGCGACGCGCCGTTCAGCGGGGTCGACGCGGCCGACGTGGGCCCCACCGAGGACGGCGGGAGCCCCGTCGACGCGAACTTCGACGCGGGCCCGCCCCAGGTGGTCCCGGTGGGCGCCACCGCCGGTATGCAGGAGCCCACCCGGATGGCGTTCGACAACGGGACCCTCTGGGTGAAGGGCCGCAGGGGCTCCATCCGCATCGTGAACGTGGAGGCGGCGCTGCGCGTGGAGAGCATCAACGACCCCACCAACTGCGCGTTCGGGTTCGTCGCGGCGCGCGACGGCCTGGGGGCGATCGCCTGCCACTCCGGGACGAGCCCGGGGTATTTCCGCGTCGAGACCGACGGGACGGCGGGCACGGGGGCCTCCGCGTCCGGGGTCGCGCTGGCAGGCGCCGCGGTGACCGACACCACGCCCGTGGTCGCATCGACTGTGCCGCCCGACTACCGCTCGTACCTCAAGTTCCTCACGCCAACCAGCGTCGACGCCGTGGAGATCGGCGACGGCCTGGCCCCGTGGGGACCGGGCGTCGGAGATCTCTTCTACCGACCCGCGGGCGCCGACCCCGAGGGCACGTTCTTCTTCACGGGGAGCGCGCGGGTGTACCTCACGCGGAGCCGAGGTCTGGGCGCGACGACGCAGCCGGAGACGGTCGCGGAGATCCCGCCGGGGTTCTCCTTCGACTTCCACGGCGACGCGCTCTTCGTGCACGGCCCGAACCTGTACTTCTATGGAACCAACGCCCAGGTGCCGCTGCCCGCCACCGTGCAGGGCGCCATCTTCCAGTACACGCTGCCTGGCGCGACGCCCATCGCCGGGGAGGCCGGCCCGCCACTGGACGGGGGCGCCGTCGAAGCGGGGCTCGACGCGGCGGTGAGCGACGGCGGCGGTGGCGCCGACGCGGGCCCCGGCACGGCGCGCGCGATGACGAGCCGGTTCACGATGTCCACCGAGAACCCCGGCACCGACAAGCCCGCGCTCGTCGGCGACGAGACCGGGGTCTACTGGTCCGACGGGCGGACCGTGTTCTGGCTCCCCACCGGCGCGACCCCGGCGACGCCGCCCAAGGCGCTCAGCGCGCCCGCCGTGGACACGCACACCTACGCGATCGCCCTCTCGGCGACCCACGTCTACTGGGCCGAGGTCGCGACCGGAGGCTGGACTCTGTACCGCGTGCGCAAGCCCTTCTAGTCCGCAGGCGCGGGCGGGCCGTCATGAGCGCCGTTCATGACGGTCATGCGCGGCATGAGGTGGCGCGGGCGCCCCGAGGAACCTACGGTGGTGTCCGTTCGCCGCCGGAGACGTCCTCCAGGTGGCCAGCTAGGAGTGTTTTACCATGGCAAAAATTGCGGTGCTCGGCTCGGGTGACGTCGGCAAGGTCCTCGCGAACGGGCTGCTCAAGCACGGGCACGAGGTCATGCGCGGGAGCCGCGAGCCCGCCAAGCTCGCCGACTGGAAGGCGAGCGCCGGTGAGCGCGCGCACGTGGGCACGTTCGCCGAGGCCGCGGCCTGGGGCGGCAGTGTGCTGCTCGCGGTGAAGGGCAGCGCCGCCGTGGCGGTGCTCGAGCAGGCGGGCACGGCGAACCTCGCCGGCAAGACCGTGATGGACGCGACCAACCCCATCGCCGACGCGCCCCCGGTCAACGGCGTCCTCAAGTTCTTCACCGACCTGAACGAGTCGCTCATGGAGCGCCTGCAGAAGGCCGCGCCGGAGGCTCACTTCGTGAAAGTGTTCTCGTGTGTGGGCAACCCGTTCATGGTGAACCCCGAGCTCCCGGGGGGCCCGCCCACGATGTTCATCTGCGGGAACGACGCGGGGGCGAAGGCCGAGGTGCGCGCCATCCTCGATCAGTTCGGGTGGGACACCGCCGACATGGGCGCCGTCGAGGCGGCGCGGGCGATCGAGCCCTTGTGCATGCTGTGGTGCATCCCCGGCATGACCGGCGGCGGGTGGACCCACGCGTTCAAGCTGCTGCGGGGCTGAGCGCGGCGCGCGGCGCGGCGGGGCGCTCCCCGCCGCGGTCGCTCACGCGCGCTTCGTGAAGCGCACGCGCAGGCCTCCGCGCGGCAGAGGGCCCACACCGCCGGCCCCCGGCGTGAGGTCTTGCTCCGGGAGGGTGAGGTCGCGCCCGCGAAGAAGCGAGGCGACGAAGAGGGGCAGCACGAGGTCGACGAACGACTCGCCCGGGCACCTGTGGCCGTCCGGCGGGCCGCCGCCCTGGGGCACGTAGGCGTTCTCCGGCAGCTTCCCCGCCGCCTCGTCGGTGAGGCGCTCGGGGTCGAACGCGGCGGGGTCGCGGAAGGTGTCGGCGTGCTGGAGCGTGGGCCAGAGGGCGCCCACCCCCTTCCAGCCCTTCGGGATCGAGTGGCCCTCGAACTCGAGATCGCGGAGCGCCACGCCGAAGAAGGTCGACGGCGCGATGGGGTACGCCCGGCGGACCTCGCGGCACACCGCTGCGAGATAGCGGAGCCCCAAGAGGTCGGCGTAGCCAGGCTCGGGGGGGAGCCCCTCGAGCTCGACGCGCACCCGCGCGGTGAGCTCCGGGCGCTGCGCGAGCACCACCACGAGCCACGCGAGCGCGCCGGCGATGCCTGCGTGCGCCGCGAAGAAGAAATGGAGCAGCTCCATCTCGAGCTCGCGAGCGCTGAGCGCCTCGCCCTCGGGGCCGCGGGCGGCCTTGAGCACGGCCAGCGCCGTGCCCTCGCCGTCGCGCGTGCTCACCGCCTCGTGGATGTACGCCCGGAGCTTGTCGCGCGATTTCAGCGCCTTGCCGTACACGGTGAAGGGGAGGTTGATGGGCGGCGCGAAGGCGCCTTGGACCACGCGCGAGAACTCGGCGGCCATCGCCTGGTCGGAGTGGTCCGGCGGAGCGCCGGCGAACAGGCGGTTCGCCACGTCGAAGGCGAGCTGCCCGACGAGCGGGTTGAGCGTGGCCTCGGCGTCGACGGGGAGCCCCGCGAGCGTACGGTCGACCAGCGCGCGGAGCCCAGACACGTAGCCCGCGAGGGCCTCCTTCGTGAAGGCGGCGAGCAGGAGGCGCTTGCGCTTGCGGTGGACGTCGCCATCGATGAACGGGACCGCGTCGTGGCCGAGCAGCTCTTGAAGGTGGGGTGGGGACCCCTTCTCGCGGGTGAAGTTCGCCGGATCGAGGAAGAACGTGAGAGCCTTGGGCCCGCCGAAGAAGACCACGTTCGACCCGAGGATGCGGGTCTTCCAGACCGCTCCGTGCTGCGCGGCGCGCGACGCCTGGAAGGTGAACGGGTCGTCGAGGAACGCGAGCGCCTCGCCGACGAAGGGGAGTCCGAGGGAGCCGGGGGGCAGGGTGGGGCCGTTCGCCATCGGCGCGCTACGCGCGACCCTCCGCGGCGGATCGGGAGAAATGTCGCGCGGCGCGCCCCAGGCGGATTTGGTGGAGCGCGCCTCGGCCCGCCGGTACGCTCGGCGCGGAGGTTCGAGCTTGCAGACTACCGCCCCGACGACCAGCCCCATCGACAACTGGCGCGACTTCTGGAGCGCCCCGCTCGCGCACGAGTTCCAGACCGAAGACAGCTGGAAGCTCAACGCCGAGCTGTTCGTGCAGCGCTCGCACGCGATCCTCGGCTACCGCCCCGACGACGTGGTGCTCGACGTGGGGAGCGGCCCCGGCGCCACCGCCGAGCTGCTCCGCCGGCGGGTCGCCGAGGTCCACTGCGCCGAGGTCTCGCGCACCTTCGTCGAGGCCGCGCGCGCGCGCTTCGTCGACGCGCCGAACGTCGTGCTCCACGAGCTGGGTGAAGACTACACGGATCTCTCGTTCCTCGCGCCACGGCGCTTCTCGCTCGTCCTGTGCAACAACGTCGTGCAGTACTACCGGAGCGTCGAGGAGGTGGAGCGCCTCATCTTGGCGGTCAAGGCGATCGCCGCGCCCGGCGCGCGCCTGCTCATCGGGGAGATCTTGACCGACTCGGGCGTGGCGGTGCGCTACTTCCGCGACAGCCTCCGCGCCGCGCGCCGTGAGCGGTACCTCGGCCTCTTGGTGTCGGGTTTCCTCCAGCTCGCCAAGATCCGGTACATGAAGTACCGCAACGCGTTCCGCACGCTCGAGCTCCCGGTGAGCGCGCTCGAGGGCATCATCCGGCGCCTCGATCTCCGCGCCGAGATCCTCGACACGCAGCTCTCGTTCTTCCCCCACCGCGTGCACCTGCTCGTCCACTTCTGAGCCGCGCGACGCGCGTCACACCGGCAGCGGCGGCACGGTGAAGCGGCGCCGCAGCTCGGCGACGGGCACCTCGAGGTCGGCGCGAAAATCCCAGTCGCGCGAGAGATCGCAGCTCACGCGCGCCCCGCGGCGGTGGTGCGCGAGGTAGCTCCGGGGGTCGATCTGACCGGCGATGCCCTTCGAGAACGGCGAGATGCGCAGGCCCACCTGGAACTGCAGCACCGACGTGAACACCCAGAAGAAGGGGTCCTCCTTGCGGAAGCCCGCCATGAACGCGACGACCTCCGCTTCGCCCGCCGGTGTGACGGGGTACTCGCCCACGACGTGGATCATGTCGTGCCATACGCCGCGCTCTCCGACGGGTCCCTCCCCCGGGAAGCCGAGCTCGTTCTGCGTGATGAAGCGCCAATACTCGCGCCCGAGCGTGCCCTCCGCGAGCTTCCCCAAGTCGTTGTATTTACGAACGATATCAGCGCTCTTGCCAAGCCCGACGATGGGCCCGAACGTGCGCAGCACCCCCGCGAGGCCCTCCTCGCGCGCCGTGGCGAGCAGCTCGCTGGCGGGGTAGCCCTTGCGCGTCAGGTCGAGCCACATGAAGGCGTGGCGGCCCCGCGCGAGGGCCTCGAGGTTCGCGACCCGCGGCTCGCTCACCCCGAGCCGCGCGGCGAACGACGACACGAGGGTGGCCTCTTCGGGGGAGCCGGCGCCGTCCATGATCGCCATGAGCAACATCGCCTGCAGGAGCCGCTCGCGCTCGGCCGCGTCGAGGGCCGCGAGCGCCGCGTCCGTGAGGTGGTCGGGCGCGAAGGCGTCGAGCGGGTCAGTGAGATCGAGCGCGTCGCGCGCGGCCTCGAGCAACGCGCGCTCCTTCGGGGACTCGTCCCCGTCGGCGAGCGCGACGGCCCTCATGGCCGACATCAGGAGGGGGGCGTTGGCGGGGCGGACGTCGAAGAGGGGCATGGGGCCTCGGCGGCGCGCCACGGGGGACGAGGCGCCCGAGTCGTGGCATGCTCTCCGCCCATGATGACGCGTCGCTCACGCACGAGGGCAGGAATCGTTCTCGCGTCGCTCCCGTCGCTCGTCGGCCTCGCGCTCCCGAGCGGCCTCGGGGCGTGCAAGGGGGAAGAGGCGCCCGCGCCCGCGGCCACCGCCACCGCCACCGCCACCGGGACGCCCACGCCCACGCCCACGCCCACGCCCACACCCACGGCGCCGACGAGCCCCTCCGCCACGCCGACGGGCACGACCCCCGACGCCTCGCCGCCGGTCGACGCGGGCGGCGACACCTCGTTCCCGGATCCGCTCGCGGGTGTCGGCGCGGCGACGCTCGTCAAGGGCGCTTCACGTTCCTGGAGGGGCCGCAGTGGCTGCCGTCGCAGGGGAAGCTCGTCTTCAGCGACGTGCAAGGCAACCGGATGCTCCAGCTCGTGCCGCCCTCGACCGAGCCGACCGACTTCCGGAACCCGAGCGCGGGCGCGAACGGCAACGCGATCGATCGCGCCGGAGCGCTCTACACGTGCGAGCACACCGGCAAGCGGGTCGCGCGCCTGCCGCCGGGCGGCGCGCTCGCCACGCTGGTCGACACGTTCGGAGGCGCGCCGCTGAACTCACCGAACGACCTCATCGTCCGGTCGGACGGCACGGTCTACTTCACCGATCCGAACTACGCTGGCAACACGCAGCCCGCGCAGAACGTGTTTCGCCTGCCGCCCGGCGGCGCGCTTACGTCGATCGACGCGCTCGACAAACCCAACGGCGTCGCGCTCTCGCCGGACGAGCGGACGCTGTACGTGGCGGTGGCGAGCGGCAAGACGGTGCGCAAGTACGCCGTGCGCGCGGACGGCTCGGTCGGCCCTGGCGCGACCTTCGTCACTACGCAGGGCAACAGCCCCGACGGCATCGCCGTCGACGACGCGGGCAACCTCTACACGTCCACGTCCGCGGGGGTCGAGGTGTGGCGACCCGACGGCAGCCGGATCGGCGCCATCAGCGTGGCGCAGCAGCCCGCCAACATCGCGTTCGGCGGCGCCGATCGCCGCACGCTCTACATCACCGCGCGCACGGGGCTCTACTCGGTGCGCGTGAACGTGCCCGGCCCCCCGTAGCCGCAGCTACCGGGCGGTGCGACCGGCGTCGGCGCTCGCCGCTCGCTTCTTCCACGCCGCCTCGGAGAGCGCGCAGCGCACGCCCTGGTGGTTCGTGGCGGAGTCGGGGCTGGTCTTCATGCGCGCCGAGGGGCGATAGGAGGCGCAGTAGGTGTCGCTGCAGAGGAAGGAGCCGCCGCGGATGACGCGCTTCGGGGCGTGCGGCTCGTCGGGGTCGAGGCTCTGCGCCGGGCCCGTGGGGTTGACGACGACGCCCTTGCGCGCGTCGGTCTCGTAGGTGTCGCCGCGGTACCAGTCGGAGCACCACTCCCACACGTTGCCGGCCATGTCGTAGAGGCCGAAGCCGTTCGGGGGGAACGTGCCCACGGGCGCCGTGCCCTCGAAGCCGTCCTCGCGGGTGTTCTCGTAGGGGAACGCGCCCTGCCAGATGTTCGCCTGCGCGGCCTTGGGCGCGAACGGCGCGCTGCCCCACGTGTATTTCGTGCCCTCGAGCCCGCCGCGGGCGGCGCGCTCCCACTCGGCCTCGGTGGGGAGCCGGCGCCCCGCCCAAGCGCAGTACGCGCTCGCGTCGTCCCACGAGACCTGCACCACGGGGAGGTAGTCGCGCCCCTCGATCGTGTCGGTCGGGCCGGAGGGGTGCCGCCAGTCGGCGCCCGGCACGTAGTCCCACCAGCGAGACCAGTCGGCGCCCGGGCCGATGGGGACGGGACCCGCGGTCTTCTTGAAGACGAGCGACGACGGTCGCAGCCTCTCCGGCGGCGGGGGCGGCGTGCCCGGCGGCAGCTGCCGCATGATGTCGGCGAGCTTCGCGGACTTCTCGGCGGTGGTCTGGAACCCCGTCGCCGCGACGAAGGCGGCGAACTGCGCGTTCGTGACCTCGACGCGATCGATGTAGAATGCATCGAGGCGCACCCGGTGGACCGGGCGCTCCCACGGGAGGCCATCGCCGACGGCGTCGCCCATCGCGAGCTCGCCCGCGGGGATGGCGACCATGCCCGGCGGCCCGTCGCCGTCGCGCTCGCCGAACCGCGGCGGGGGCTTGTCGCAGCACGCGCGCGCGCCTCCGTCGCTTGGCGCGGGCGCGGACGGAGTGGCCGCGGCGTCCCCGGCCGACGCGAGCTTGTCCGGCCCAGGGGGCGGGGTGGCGCCTCGCCGCAGCCAGAGCCCGCCGCCCAGGATGAGCGCGAGCGCGCCGAGCGCGAGCTCGGTTCGGTACTTGTTGGCTGTCGCGAGCAGCGGTCCCTTCGACACTCCCTACTCCTACCAGGTACGCCCACCCCTCGACAGCGCGCGCGCGGCGGTCATGATCGCGTGGGCGGCCGGAGGCGCGTACGCTCGCCCCATGAGGCGCCGCACGTTTCACCTGCTCCAGACGACCTTCGCGCTCGCGGTCGCTGCGTGCCGAGATCCCTCCGCGGGCTCGGGCCGCCCCGCGCCGTCGGCGTCCACCACGACGCCACCGTCGACGGCGTCGGCGCCGCCGGCCGC
>CAZHGG010000173.1:0-9241 GCA_964531755.1 uncultured Polyangiaceae bacterium | reverse complement strand
CACGGGCGAGCTCGCGTCGTTCGCGTCGAACCCGTCCGTCGCGTCCGTCGTGCTCGGCGGGGGCGCGCCTGCGTCCTCGCCAGCGGTCGTCCCGCCGCCACACGCGACGCCCGTCGACGCCCCCGCGAGGACCAGGGACCCGACAAGAAGCATCGCGCGCGTCGCGCGCCCGCGGCGTGATCGACTCATCCCGTCATCCTACGCGGAGGCCGCGCGAGACTTCCCTCGTCTTCGGCGGCCTCGGACGGATCAGGCACGGCGGCTCAGTTCGGCTCTCCCTCGGGATGGTCCGCGGTGCGCCCCGTGGTGCACCGGGCCACGCACTGCTGCTGCTGCTCGCCGCAGTCGTAGTGCGACGTGCCCGAGGGCGCCTTCCGCACGCAGTCGTTGTACTGCTTGTCGCACGCCGAGGTGCAGACCGAGTTGCACCCAGTGACCGTGGGCACCAGCGCGGCCAGGGTGAGCGCGAGCGCGGCGAACGCGGCGAGCGCGCCCACCGAGACGGACCGGCGGCGGCGGACAGGTGCAGACACGGGGCTCACCCCCGAACCATGCGCTACGGTGCCGGCCATGGCAACCTCGGCGCCGCGCGGCGCGCGCGATCCCGGACTCGGCGCGGTGGAGCACCGAAAGACGCTCTGCAACCGCGACTGCCCCGACGTGTGCGGCATCGTCGCGACGGTCGAGGCCGGCCGGGTGACACGCCTCCGCGGCGATCCGGATCACCCCATCACCCGAGGCTTCTTGTGCCACCGCACGAGCCACTTCCTCGAGACGCAGTACGACCCCGCGCGGCTCACGACGCCGCTCTGGCGCGCGCGGCTCGACGAGGAATTTCAGCCTATTTCGTGGGACGAGGCGCTCGCGCGCGCCGCCGAGTCGCTCCTCCGCATACGCGCCGAGTCCGGCCCCGCGGCCATCTTTCACTACCGGAGCGGCGGCTCGCTCGGGCTCCTGAAGCACCTCTCGGACTACTTCTTCGAGCGGTTCGGGCCGGTCACGCAGAAGCGCGGCGACATCTGCTCGGGCGCGGGCGACGCCGCACAAATGCTCGATTTCGGCGAGGAAGACAGCCGCGATCTGTCCGAGCTGAAAGATGCAAAGCACATCCTTCTGTGGGGGAAGAACGTCTTCGTCTCGAGCCCACACCTCATTCCGCTGTTGAACGAGGCGCGGCGGCGCGGGACGACCCTCGCGCTCATCGACCCCGTCCACCACAAGACCGCGTCGATCTGCGACCTGGTCGTGCAGCCCCGGCCGGGCGGTGATTTCGCGCTCGCGATGGCGATCGGGCGGCGGCTCTTCGACCTCGGCCTCACGGATCCCGAGGCCGCGACGTACTGCGACCACCTGGAGGAGCTCCGCGCCCTCTGCTTCTCCCGGAGCCTCGAGGCCTGGCGCGAGGAGGCCGACGTGCCGCTCGAGGCCATCGACGCGCTCGCGCGGCGCCTCGGCGACGGCCCCACGACAGTGTTCATCGGCTGGGGCATGGGGCGCAGGCGCAACGGCGGGGCCATCGTGCGCGCGCTCGACGCGCTCGTCGCCATCACCGGGAACCTCGGCGTGCCCGGCGGCGGCGCTTCTTTCTACTTCAAGCGGCGCGGCGCGTTCGATCTCTCCTTCATCGGTCAGTCGCCGCCGCCGCGCACGGTCTGCGAGCCGCTCTTCGGCGCCGAGGTGCTGGGCATGACGGAGCCGCCCATTCGCGCGGTGTGGATCACCGCGGGCAACCCCGTCGCCATGCTGCCCGAGTCGCGCACGATCGAGCGGGCGCTCCGCAGCCGCGAGCTCGTGGTGGTGGTCGACGCGTTCCTCACCGACACGGCCCGCTGCGCGCACCTCGTGCTGCCCACCACGACGCTGCTCGAGGCCGACGATCTGCTGGGCTCGTACGGGCACTCCTTCATCGGCGCGGCCGTGCCCGTGGTGCCGCCGCCCGAGGGCGTGAAGAGCGATCTCGAGATCGTGCAGGCCCTCGCCGAGCGCGTGGGCCTCGCGAGCGATCTCGCCGGCGACGCGCGCGCGTGGAAGGAGCGTTTGCTCGCGAAGGTCGCCCCCTACGGGATCACGCCGGAGCGCCTCGCCGAGGGCGCGGTGCCGAACCCGATCGCGCCGAAGGCCCTGTTCGAGGGGCGGGTCTTCCCGACACCGAGCGGCAAGGTCAACCTCCTTTACGAAGCGCCCACGCAGGGTGCACCCCGCGTGACGGAGGAGCACCCGCTCCTGCTCACCGCGCTGTCCACCGAGCGCTCGCAGTCCTCGCAGTGGGTGCGCGGGCGCGCCGGCGCAGAGGAGCACCTCGCGATCGCCACCGTGCACCCCGAGGTCGCCGCGGGCGCGGGGCTCGCCGACGGCGACGAAGGCCTCGTGGAGGGCAGCCTCGGCGCGCTCCGCGTGCGCGTGCGCTGCGACGCGCGGCAGCGCCGCGACGTGCTGCTGCTTCCGAAAGGCGGCCACCTCTCGGACGGGCGCTGCGCGAACGCGCTCATCGGTGCCCGCACGACCGATCTGGGCGAGGGCGGCGCGCTGCACGACGAGCCGGTGCGGCTGCGACGGCCGTCGTGACTACTCACCGTTGAATCATGGCGCTGGCGCGGCGCGGCGTCAGATCCGCGCGGCCCCGCTCCCGCCGGCGCGCGCCGCGCTGTCCGCGGGCGGCGAGTTCGAACTCTTGCAGCAGGCCGGGCAAGGTGCGGACCTCCAGATCGCCACGGTAGCGGGCCCCTTGGTTCGTCAGCCGCGTTCACGTGACCACGAAGTGGCTCGCCCGGTCGGTGTAGGACACCCGAACGTCCCGTAGTCGCGGGCACCTAGTTAGCCGAGAGGTCGAGCCCGCTCACTGCTCTCTGCTCTCCTCCGGAGCGAACCACGCCGCACACAAGGTCTCCGTGGCGTCGTCGACGCAGAGTGTCGGTCCTGCATGCCCCGTCTCCGAACATCTCCGAACCATGGCGCTTGCTCCCGTCGTGGTGCACGGGCATGATTTCCAGCGCCCGTCAAAGATCTTCCTATGCAGCGACAAGCGAATGGAGCACTATCGGCTTGCAGGGACCGTGTTCGGAATTTGGAGGTTACGATGAAAACCGTAAGAGCCACAGGGAACGCCGCGTTATTGGGTCTGCGGCATCTCCGCGCAGTCGCCATGTTGGGCATAGTGTCAGTTCCGCTGTCTTGCGCCGGAATCGCCGGGAACGGCAACGACGGACACAAGAGCGAGCGAGTTGATTTGTCGCACGATTTTTGGGACGACGGGACTCCGTGGTCCGTCTCACCGGGTAACCCTGGCTCGAGGACATCGCCAAACGTAGGCGCGGTGAGTCAAGGACTTAACGCGTCCGCGACTCCCAACCTATGGACCAACCACACAATACCTGTTTGCTTCGAAACCGGTCTCGATGAGGTATATTCCACGGGCTACCCGGGACGAACAGCCGGCGTCGAAGACTTCGCCACCTATAAATTTTGGATACAGGAAGCTGTCGAAGACAGTTGGGGCCGGAACGCCGACATTCGGTTTGTGGGATGGCAAGACTGCGCGTCCACCAACGATTCCGAGCTGAGCGGGTGGGTGACGATCCTCTGGAGCAACGCGAACGGCACGACAGTGGGACCGCAGACGAACACTTGGACACGAATGGGGCTGGTGATCCCCACATATGCGCCTCCGGCCGGGATGACCCTCAAGGAGCACTTTCAAGGAACTGTACGGCATGAAATGGGCCACGCTCTTGGCTTTGAGCACGAACTTGATCGCCTCGACGCGCCCTGGAGTCCGACCGGCGGAGTCGATGATTGCAATTATGGTCAACGAGACGCTCAGACTACGAACTATACAACAAACGATGCGCCGTCTGTGATGAATACAAGTTACTGCACGGCCGCGTCGGCCGGAAGGTTGTCGACACGCGATATTCAAGGGGTTAGAGTGGCATACGGGCACAAGGCCAGGGGCTCACTGGTTGGGTATCGCGGCCGTTGTCTCGATGTCGCCAACGCGAGCACGACCTATGGCGATCCCTTGCTGGCCTATGACTGTTATGGTCAATCCAACGATCGATGGCATTGGAACAAGTCGCTCGAGACGCTTAGCGCGCACTATGATACGTCCGGAAACTACCTTGCTGGAGTTCCACTTCCGCTGAATCAATATGGAACGGACGCCGTTCTTGCCTCCCCGTCCAGCTCACTAACGCACGAACTGAGGTGGCGGTTCAATTCGGTTCGCTGGAAAGGGCTTGGCGGCCTCTGCGTCGAGCCCGCGTCGTCACCGGCTTCCAATGTTCTACTTGTTATGAACAATTGCGACTACTCTCTAGCCGAGTGGGACTTCTTGCCGGATTCGCGAATTCGCCTGTCGGGAACGAACTACTGCGCCAACGTTCTCGGAGCCGGCACGTCTGATGGAACCTACCTCGGACTCTATCCGTGCAGCAGCGGGACGCCTTATGTCAACGAGGTATTTGACTTTTCCCACGCCTCGGGATCACTACTCTACGGGGGGAAATGCGTTGACGTTTGGGGGGGAGAGCCCGATGTTGGAGCATCTCTTCGTTTGTATACGTGCTCGACGAGCACGCCACACCCGAACGAGCGGTTCTACGCGAGTGGCTTGGTGCATTCAGCGGCATCGTCTGAGTCTCAGTGCTTGGACATCATGGGCGGACTGGCGGACAACGGCACGCTTGTCGAGGCCTACCCCTGCGATAGTCAGGCCAAGAATCAAATGTGGGACTTTCACTGGTAGCGAGGCAATCTAGGAGCTGCACCGCCTTTGCTCCGATCATGCGGTGCGTGCTCCCCTAGAAAACCCGGCCGTCGCGCTCGTCGGATCACCCCTCTGCGGGTCGGGCGCGGACGGCGCCTTGGCGTGATGGTGGGGCGCGGACATGAACTCCACGACTACTCTGAACCGATCTACCAGTGCGCGCGGCCGCGTACGACGCCTCGTGCGCGTTTTCGTGCTGGGCCTTGGTCTGGCGGTGTTCGCGTGGTGGCCGATGCTGGTTGCCTACCCGAACACTCAGTCCGGGGACGGGCCGCCGTTCCATAAGATGCTCGAGGCCGCTCGAGTAAGCGTTGTTCGCTACCACGAACTTCCGCTGTGGAATCCGTACGAATGCGGAGGCATCCCGCTCTGGGACAATCCCCAGGCACCAATAGCGGCACCACTGGTGTGGTCGATGTTGCTCGTCGGCACCACTGCGGCGATGTACCTCTGGTATGTGCTGCATTCAGCCCTGGGCTTCTGCAGTATGTGGTTTTTCGCTCGGGACGAGGTGAAGCTGTCGCGCGCGGGCACGCTCGTGGCGAGTGTCGCGTGGACGTTCTCCGGCTTCCATCAGCAGCACTACGCCGGCGGACACTTCGCGTTCGTACCCTTCCTCTACTTTCCTCTCGCCTTCTTGCTCTGGCGGCGGGCCGCCTCGGATCTTCGGTATGCAATTGGCCTCGGTTGGTTGGTTGCCTGGATGATGCACGAGGGGGCAGTCTATCCGCTCCCGCATCTGTTCGTGTTTCTCTTCGCCGAGACTCTCACCCGGGTCAGCAAGAGGTCCCTAGCCCGGATCACGCGCGCAGCCGCGGTCGTGATGCTGGTAGGGTTGTTCGTTGGCGCCGCGCGGTTCTTGCCCGTGATGGACCAGCTTCGAAGCCACGTGCGCCCGATCGGAGTCGAGAACGACAGCATTCGTTGGGAGACCCTCCGCGACATGTTCCTCGCGCGGCATCACGCTCGCGGGGCCCCCGGGCAGAGCTACGTGTGGCCCGAGTACGGCAGTTATCTCGGTCCCTTCCTGTTCGCGTTCGCGGCCGTCGGCCTGCTCTTCGCGGCGTTCGAGGCACCATGGCTCGTGCTACTCTTCGGCGTGGCCTTCGTGCTCATGATGGGGCACTTTTCGCCCGTCGCGCCATGGGCTGTCTTGAAAGGGAACGTGTTCCCGTTCAAGGAAATGCGCGTGCCTTCCAGGTTTCGATGTGAGGTGTTGCTCTTCCTCGCGGTGTTCGCTGGGCTGGCGGTCGATAGACTCCCGAAGATCGCGGTCTTCCTCCCCGGCAGGCCAACGCGCGCGGTGCGCACGCTAGCCCTAGGCGTCGCGCTCATCGGCGCGGGCGACATGATTGCGGTCGGGATCGAGTGGTTCGGTGTGTGCTTTGGCAACCCTCCCGAGCAGCGCGTGGCGGCCTCGACGAGGCTCTACGTGCACGGGCCAGCGCTGGCTGCGATGATCGATCAACCCAGACAGAACCGAATCCGGCTAGCCTGCTGGGACGAGTGGGCCTTCGGTGTGGGAGCGCCGATGTGGGAAGGCGATATCCCGCAGGCACGGCCTGCACCTGGCGCTAGGGCGATTGTCGAGGCCGCGCATCGGACACAGAACACGTTCACCTTCGACGTGGTGGCTGACGAGCGCTCCCGGATCCTTCTCAACGGAACCTACGACCGCGGGTGGCGGAGCGACGCGGGTGTGGTTGCCGAGCAGGACAAGTTGCTCGTGGTAGACGTTCCGGCCGGGCGCCATCACGTCACTCTTCGCTATTGGCCACGGGGCCTGACGCTGGGGTTCATACTTGCCAGCTTCGGACTGATCGCCTCCGCGCTTGCGATGCGCCACCTGTCGCAGAGCGCGCGCGAGGTTCGTTGACTGACCGCCGACGGGTTCGTGGCGTAAGAGCGCCGAGGAGCCTGGGCCGCCTGGGCCACGAACGACTATCATGCGACCTCCTCCACACGTACTGTATGCTAAACTGCGCTGACATACTCGGAGTCACTCGGATCAGTGGGACTGGCCCGGCCCATCGTCTATCAGATGGACGCCGCTGGCACTGTCTCCCGCGGGCAATGGTGGCGCGGCGCGCTAGTCCGGCACCAGGGAGTCCGGTCGAGCAGCAAGGGGAATGATATGGATCTCATCGAAGGTCAACAGGGGAATTCGCGTCGCCACCCGTGGGAGGAGGCGCGATTCGAGTTCTTCGCCGCGGCGCTCTCCGAACGCCGGCTCCTGACCCCCGACGTCACAGTGCTGGACGTTGGTGCCGGTGACGGCTGGTTCGCCCGCTCACTGCTGGCTCGCGCCCCGCAGATTCGGGTGACGTGTTGGGACTCAAATTACGAAGCAATCGACTGCGATGCTGCTCCCGACGGGGTCGCGTTTACGCGAGCGGCCCCGCCGGGACGATTCGACGTTGTGCTGATGCTCGACGTGCTTGAACATGTGGAAGACGACGCCGCGTTTCTCTGCTCTATCGTCCACGAACGCGTGCGTCCGGGCGGGGCGCTGCTGTTCAGCGTGCCGGCGTGGCAGCGGCTTTTTTCGCGCCACGATACGGCCCTGAAGCATTTTCGCCGCTATCGTCCCTTCGAGGCAGAGCGCCTTCTCTGCGGTGCCGGGCTCGAAATACTTGTGCAGGGCGGCCTCTTTCACTCGTTGCTGGTGCCTCGAGCCGCGAGCATCCTCGCCGAAAACACCTACAGCCTTCCCCCACTCGACCCTGCGGCGTCGTCGCGCTGGCAGGCGCCGCGGTGGGTGACGGCGTGCGTCCGCGCAGCGCTCCGGGCTGACAACGCGGTGTCCCGACTCGCCGCCGCGTCCGGCGTCAACCTACCTGGACTCTCCTACTGGGCGCTCGCGACGAGGCGTGCCTGATTTCCTCCCTGTAGCGGCGGATCATCACTCCCGCATCAATTACTTAGTTAGGTTACGCGGTGACCCCATAGGCGGACTAAGTCGATCAAGCTTATCGCCATTCCCCCGAGGCTCACCTTGGACTCCGGCACGTCGGTCCAAGATTCGAGTGGGACTTCCAGGCAACGGCTTCGATCCAGTCCCGGTCCACGCGAGTGACCCAGGAGCCTCCCGAGAAGTTCAACATCGAACGCCCAGGACGTGTTGAACGGTTCCTCGAGTGCGTCTACCAGCGGGCCGGTTCTTCGAAACCACTTGGCGCCGCACTGAGTGTCGTAGACTTGCTCGTCAAGCGCCAGCGAGGCGAGCGTCGCGAAAACCCTTCCGAGCACGTGGCGCGTGCGCGTGCGACGGATTCGGGATCCGAAGAGCGCGAGGCGCGCGCCCCACACCGCGTCGAGGTCTCGGCTCCTCAGGATATCCAACAGGCGTAGAATTTCCGCGGGCGGAGTGGCGAAGTCAGCGTCGGCGTAACCCACGATGTCAGCTTCCAGCGCGTGGAGCGCAAAGCGTAGGCCGTGCCTTACCGCTTGCGCCTTTCCTGCGTTCCGTCGCAGCGACTCGACGTGCACGCGGGTGGGCTCGCGCTGCCTAAACTCGGTCAGGACCTCCCTCGTACCGTCGGTCGAGCCGTCGTCCACGAAAATAATCGACAGCGCCTCGCGCTCGAGGAGCACCGCGGGCGCGGCGTACGACAGCCGGGTCTCCTCGTTGAAGCAGGGCACGACCAACACCTTTTTCACGTTACCCCCGTCGGCGCACGCCGGCCGCGCGCTAGAATGTCACCCCGCCCGCACCGCGTCTTCGGGGTCCTCGCACCACGCGACGCGGCGCAGCGTTCGGACGGTAGCGGCGCGTGCCGGCGGCCGATAGATCTCAGTGTGGCCTTCACTTGCACACAGTTCTCCACAGCGTGCAGCAGGGGGCGCGGGCGGACGCGGGCGACGACTCGGGCGCGGGCGACGACTCGGGCGCGGGCGAGGCGATCTTCACTTGCAGGTCTCCGGGGCGACATCGCCGGCGAGCGCCGTGTGCCGCGCGGCCTCGGCGTCGAGGGCCATGCTCTTCTCGAGGGCGGCGAGGCGGAGGTAGCCGCACGGCGCGTGGGTCTTGCCCACCCGCTCGCGCAGCTTGGCGATGCGGTCGCGGCCCGCGGGCTCCCACACCTCGGCGAAGTACCGGCGCGCGGCCACGCCGCCGTCGGTGCCCTCCTCGGGGCCCGGCTCGCTGAACGCGGGGGCGAGCGCGAGGCACGCCGCCACGAGCCCGAGCGACGCGCGGCCCGCCCGGCGCGCCCAACCCTCGCGCCAGAGCGGGGCGCCGACAAGCAAGAGCCCGCACGCGAGCGCGCCCGCGAGCACCACGAGGTAGCCGAACGCGGGCGAAGAGACCCCTGCGAGATCAAGGAGATGGCGGGGCACGAAGCCGGCGCGGAGGAGGGGGAGCGCGACCTCGGGCAGCGGCCGGCCCACGCTCTCGGGGAGGGTGTTGCACAGGCCCGACACGAGGCCGGTCTGCGCGGCGCTCGCGAGCGCGGCGCCCGCAGCGACGGCCCGGAC
>CAZHGG010000172.1:0-9245 GCA_964531755.1 uncultured Polyangiaceae bacterium | reverse complement strand
GGAGCGCGCCCTGCTCGCAGACCCGCGCTCGCCGACCGCCCACGGGCTCTTGCGGCGGCGGAGGTTCGGCGCGGGCCTCCTCTCCGACGCGCTCGAGCACCTCGAGGCCGAGCTCGCCGGCGCGACGACCGAGGCCGCCAGCGTCGCGCTGTTGGCCGAGCGCGCGCGCCTGCTCGCCGCCGACGAGCCCCCCTCGTCCGAGACGCGCGCCGCCTGGGAGCAGGTGCTCACGCGCGCCCCGCACCACTCGGCGGCCCTGAAGGGGCTCGAGGCGACGCTCTGGGAGGAGGCCAACAGCCGCGCCGGCGTCGCCGAGTACGAGGCGCTGGTCGCGCACCTCGCGACCTTGGCCGACGCCTACGCGGGCCAGCACGACCTCTCCGCGTGGCTCCACGTCGAGCGCGGCCTGCTGCTCGAGCGGCGCCTCGGCCGCCCGCGCGCCGCCCGCAACGCGTTCGAGCGCGCCCTGGCCATCGATCCGTCGATCGGCGCGGTGCGCAGCGCGCTCGTCCGTCACGTGGCGGCGACGGGCGACTTCGGGAGCCTCGCCATCTTGCTCGAGGAGGAGGCGGCGCTCGAGACCGAGCCGTGCCGCGCCTCGCGCCTCGACCTCGACGCCGCGAGCATCTACCGCGAGCGCCTCGCCGACGACGCGCGCGCCATCTTCCTCCTCGAGCGCGCGGCCGCGCGCGTCCCCACCGAGGACTCGATCGACCAGCGCGTGCTCCTCGATCTCGTGGAGCTCTACGAGCAGGCGGGGCAGCTCGCCGACATCATCCGCGTGCGCGCGCTCCGCGTGCGGTACCTCCGGGAGCCCGCGCTGATCGCCCACGAGCGCAAGCAGCGCGCGGCGCGGCGCGAGCAGCTCGGCTCCTTGGAGGGCGGCGTGGCCGAGGTCGGCGAGGCGCTCGAGCTCGACCCCGACGACGCGCGGCTCTTCGACACGCTCGACCAGCTGCTCACCTCGCTCGGCCGCCACGAGGAGCGCGTGACGCTCTGGCTCGGCCGGGCCGCCGAGTCGGAGGCCGCCCAGCCCCGCACGCGCGCGCTCGCCCGCGCGGCCTTCGTGCTCGAGCGCGATCTTGGCCGCCCGGAGGAGGCCATCGTGCACCTCAAGGCCGCGTGGGTGGCGACGCCCGGCGATGCCGAGGTGCTGGAGGCGCTCTCTCACCTCATGGGCCCGAGCACCGCGGAGGCCACGACCGGCGAGCTTCGCAAGCTCGTCGAGCTCTACACGCAGGCGGCGCAGTCGGCGCGCGACCCGGGGCGCAAGGTCGCGTTCCTCGAGAAGGTGGCGCTCTTGTGGGAGGAGCTCCTCGGCGATCCCGCCCGCGCCGCCCGGACGTACGAGCGCATCCTCGACGTCGAGCCGGGGCGGCGCGGCGCGATCCTCGGCCTGCATCGCACGGCCAGCCGGCAGGGCAACGACCGCGCCCTCGCGCGCGCGCTGCTCGCGGAGGCGGCCACGTGCGAGATCGGCGCCGACGCCCTCGCGCTGAAGGTGCGCGCGGCCGAGGCGCTCTCGCGCGTCGACGTCGCGCGCGCCGCGGCCGTCGTCGACGAGGTGCTGGCCGACGACGACGCCCACGCCGCGGGGCGCGCGCTCGAGACCCGACTGCACGAGGGCGCGGGCAGGTGGGAGCGGGTCGCCGAGTCCCTGCGGGCGCGCATCGAGGGCGCCACGTCGGTGTCCGAGAAGGTGCGCCTCTGGCTCTCCCTCGCGCGGGTCTGCGACGTCCGGCTGGGCGCGATCGCCGAGGCCGAGCGCGCCCTGGAGGCGGCGCGCGCGCTCGATCCGAGCCACCCACTGCCCTCCCTGGAGATCGCACGCGTTCTAAGAAAATCGAATAATTTCGAACGATTGCGCATTGCACTCGAGCGACTCGGCGACGACGCCGCGACCCGGGAGGAGCGCGCGAGGTACTTCGTGCGCGCCGCCGAGCTCGACGAACTGCGTCACGACGACGACGCGGGCGCCGCCCGGCTGTACGCGCGCGCGCTCGCCGAGACCCCGGAGGACACGCACGTCGCCGATCGACTCGAGCGCGTCCTCGCGCGCCGCGCCCTCGCGGGCGCGCCCGTGCGCCGGCACGACGACGTGCGCGTCGACGTCGAGGGGCTCTCGCCCATCCTCGATCTGCTCGACGCGAGGCTCCAGATCGCCCGCTCGCACGAGGAGCAGCTCACGCTGAGCTTCGACCTGGCGGCGCTGCTGGTCGAGTGCGGCAAGGACGGCCCCCGGGCCGCGCGGCTGCTCGCCGCGGTGCTCGAGGTCCTCCCCGGCCACGTGCCCTCGTTGCGCCTGCTCGAGGTCCTCGCGCGTCGGAACCCCTCGGCGGCGCCGCTCGGACAGGTGCTCCAGCGCGAGGGCGCCGTGTTCACCGACGCGCGCGCCCGCGCCGGCGCGCTCTGGGACCTGGCCTGGCTCGAGGACTGGCGCGGGCGCTCGCCCCGGCCCGAGGTGTCTGCGACGTACGCCTCACTCCTCGAGCTCGACCCCACCGACGCCGGCGCGCTCGAGGCGCTCGTCCGCCGCGAGCACGGGCCAGCGCGGCGTGGAGACGCCTACGCGCGACGCGCGGTGAAGACCTGCCTGAACGCCCTCTGCTCGCTCTGCACCGAGGACGGGCCGATCGTCGCGCTCCTGCTCCGGGTCGCGCTGCTCACCGAGGCCGAGTCGCTGGAGACCGGCGACGAACGCCTCGCCACGCGGGCCCTCGAGCGGTTCCGCGCCGCGCTCGACATCGATCCGACGAGCGTGACCGCGGCCGTGTCGCTCGCGCGGCTCGCCACGCGCCTGGGCGATCCAGGGGGCGCGCTCAGCGCCGCGGTGGCCCTCGCCGAGCTCGAGGAGAGCCCGCCCGTGCGGGCCGCGCACCTGGTCGCGGCTGCGGAGCTCCTGCTCGCCACCAACCCGGGCGAGGACGAGGCGGCGGCGACCCAGCTCGGTCCAGCGGAGGATCGGGCGGAGCGGGCAGGCGCCCACCTCGAGGCCGCGATCGCGGCCGATCCGAACGCACGCGCGGCCATCTCGCTCCTGGCGGACGTCCGCCGCGCGCAGGAACAGTCGGAGCGCCTCGTCGACGTGTTCTTCCCCGCGCTCTCGCGCGCGACCGATCCCGAGGCGATCGTGCTGCTCGGCACGGAGACCGCCAAGGTGGCGCGCGACGAGCTCCGCGAGCTCACGCTCGCCATCGACGCGATGCGCAAGGTGCGGGAGGTCGCGCCCGACTCGATCCCGTCGCTCCTCATGCTCGCCGAGCTCTGCATCACCCAGCGCGCGTGGCCAGAGGCCGTCGACGCGCTGGAGGACGCCTACGCGCGCGCGCGGGAGCCCGCGCCCCGGCTCACGGCGCTGTTCGCGCTCGCCAGCGTGTTCGAGCGCGTCCTCGCGCGGCCGGACGACGCGGAGGGCGCCCTCCGCCGCGCGCTCGCGGTGGATCCCGAGAACGCGCGCGCCCTCCGCGCGCTCGTGCACCGGCTGGTCGCCAAGCAGACCGAGCTCGGGCCCACGGGCGAGCTGCCGCAGAAGCTGCCGATCCGCCTCGAGATCGCGACGCTGCTGGAGCGCCTCGCGGCCGCGACCCCGGAGGACGACAAGAAGAGCGAGATCTTCCTGCAGCTCGCCGAGGTCCGCGGCAGCGTGAAGGACGCCCGCGCCGCCGAGCGCGCCATCATCGAGGCCCTCGCGCACACCCCTGGGCACCCGCGCGCGGAGGAGCGCTTCGAGCGGTTCTATCGCGGCAGCGACGGCAAGCTCGACGCCGTGGGCTACGCGCGCGGGCTGACGGCGCTCATTGGGCGCGGCGAGGCGCTCGGGCGCCCCGACGCGACCTGGTACTTCCGCCTCGGGAAGGTCGAGGCGTCGGAGCTCTCGCGCTTGAAGGACGCGGCCGCGCGGCTCCGCCAAGCCTTCCAGCGCGATCCGGAGCTCCACGACGCCCGGGTCGAGCTCGCGTCCTGCCTCGCGCGGCTCGGCGCGCACGACGAGGCCGGCGCGACGATCATGGCGATGCTCACGCCCTCGGCGCGGCCGCTCGTCTCGGCCGCGGACACGAGCGGCGCCCTCGAGCTCCTCGAGCGCTCGCTCTCCTCCGACCGGAGGCCGGAGGAGGCCATCGTCGCGAGCGAGCTGCGCGCGCTGATGGGCGACCTCGACGACGGGCGACGCGGCTGGCTGCGCGCGCGCCGCCTCGGCCCGCTCGGGTCACATCACATGCCGCTCGACCGCGCGACCTTGTTCGCGCACGTCGTCCCGGAGGCCGCGCGGCACCCGCTGGCCGAGGTCGCCGCGGCCGTGCTCGGCCTCGAGGGGCGCATGCTCCGCGCCGACCTCGCCGACGTCGGGCTCACGCCGAAGGACCGCATCGGCAAACGGAGCGGCCACCCGCTGCGCGCGCTGCTCGAGCGGCTCGGCAAGGCGCTCGGCCTCGGCGACGTGGAGCTCGCCGTGGCGGCCACGCCGGCGCAGGGCCGGAGGGTGCGCGTCCTGAACCAAGACGTGCCGTGGATCGTCGTCCCGCCGAGCCTCGTCGACGCGCCGGAGCCCGCGCAGCTCGCGGCCCTCGCCCGCGCCGTCGGCCGCATCGCGCTCGCCGTGCCCTGGCTGGAGGAGCTCCCCCCGCAGCACGCGCAGGCCTACCTCATCGCGTGCGCGCGGCAGGTCGTGCCGGGCTACGGGCGAGCGGTCGACGACGGCGCGCGCCAACAGCTCGTGGCGCAATACGAGGCCGCGGTGGCGAAGGACCTGGCGAGGAAGCAGCGGCAAGCGCTCGAGCGGCTCGCGCCCTCGCTCTCGCTCGCGAGCGGCGCGCCGGGCCCGATCGAGCCGCTCGTCGCGGCGCTCGCCTCCGCCGAGCTGCGCCTCGCCTACGTCCTCACGGGCGATCTGCTGTCGCTCATCGAAGAGCTCCGGGCGCTCGATCCGATCCTCCAGGCGGCGAGCGACACGCCGGGGCGCGCGGCGCTGGCCGCCGTCCTCGATCACCCGTACGCCGGGGACGCCGCGCGGTTCGCGCTGGGGACCGAGGCGACCGCCCTCCGGCGTCGGGTGGGCGCGACCTGGGCGGGGTGACGACCGAGGATTCGTGCGCATGCGCGCGGATGCGAGCTACGGTGAGGAAGCGGACCCGTGATGCAAATTGGCGACAAGGTAGGGAAATACGAGCTCCTGTACCCCATCGGGGAGGGGGGCATGGGCGAGGTGTGGGTGGGGCGCCTCCGCTCGCTCGGCGGCTTCGAGTCGTACGTGGCGATCAAGGTGATCCACGGGCGGTTCGCCCGGGAGAAGCGCTTCCGAGACATGTTCCTCGACGAGGCCCGCGTCTCCGCGATGATCTCGCATCCGAACGTCGTCAGCACCCAGGACGTCGCGGTCGAGGGCGACATGCTCTACCAGGTCATGGAGTACGTCGACGGCGACGCCCTGGCCGAGCTCCAGGCCTCGATGGCCGAGCACAACGAGCGCATGCCGATCCCCGTGGCGCTCCGCATCGCCGCCGACGTGTGCGCGGGCCTCCACGCGGCGCACGAGCTGCGCGGCCCCGACGGGCGCCCGCGCGGCATCGTCCACCGCGACGTGTCGCCGCAGAACATCCTCGTGGGTGCGAGCGGCGCGGTGAAGCTCATCGACTTCGGGGTCGCCCTCATGCAGGACCGCCTGGCGGAGGACTCGCAGGGCACGCTCAAGGGCAAGCTGCGCTACATGCCGCCAGAGCAGGCCACCGGCGCGAAGGTCGACCGCCGCGCGGACGTGTACGCGCTCGGGGCGGTGCTCTACGAGATGGTCTCGGGCTACCTGCCGTTCGACGACCGCACCGAGGCCGTCTACTTTCGGGCGCTCATCCAGGGGGACGCGCCGGCGCCCCTTCCCCCGGAGATCCCCCAGGACGTCTCCGAGGTGATCGCGCGCGCGATGGCGACCAACAAGGAGGACCGGTACCCGACCGCCGAGCAGATGGGGGACGACCTCGCCGCGATCTTGCGCAAGCGCCCCGCGAACATCTCCTCGTTCGTGGAGATCCACCTCTCCCACCACGCGCAGCGACGGCGCGCGGCGATCAAGCAGAGCGCGGCCGACGCGGCGGGTGAGACCAGCCCGGCGCTCGCCTTGGAGGAGCTCACCGAGCAGAGCGCGGTGCCCGCGGGCGCGCCGTCGCGACCGCGCGCGCCCGAGGCCCCTGCGCCCGCGCCGCCGGAGCCCGACCTGAACCGCGAGATCTCGCTCTCCCTGGCGTACCCCACGCCGGGGTCCATGGAGCTGTCCACCGCGGACTTCCTCACCGGCTCGCACGACCTCGCGACGGGCGGCTCCGCGCGGATTGACCCCGCCGACGTGCCCTCGCTCGACGTGCCCGCGCTGGACGTCCCCGCGCCGCGCGCGCCGGCCCCCGCCCCAGCCCCCGCGAGGCCGCGACCGGCCGCGCCGCTGGAGCTCGCCGGGCCGGCTCCCGGCGCCGAGCTCCAGCTCGACGGCCCGACGCCGCACGAGCTCGATGACCCCACACGCGCGCGGACCCGAGGCCACGTGCGCCCCAGCCCGGTCTCCTCCGCGGGTCGCCCACAGCGCTTCGTGACGGGCGCCGTCGGGGCGATCCCCGAGCGCCGGCGGGAGGGCCCCTCGATCGGGCGCGTGCTCGCGGTCGTCGGCGTGCTCGTCGTCGTCGTCGTCGCGGGGGTCCTCGCCGCGCCCGCCGTCGTGAAGCTCCGCGTCACGCGGGCCGCGGCGGCCCGCGGCCTCGACCTCGAGATCGAGCGCGCGAAGGTGAACTTCTCGGGCATCGACCTCGAGCGCGTGCACGCCACAGGCGGCGGCCTGCCGCTGAAGACCGGGACGGCGGAGCACGTGCACATCTCCTTCAGCGGAAACGTGGGCATCCAGGGCCTCCAGCTCTCGGTGCTCGGCGCGGCGAAGGACCTGCCCGCGGCCCTCGATCTGCTCGGCGCCGGCAGCGCCGGCACCTACGAGCTCGACGCGACGGGCGTGGAGATCGAGTGGCGCGAGCCGTTCGGCAAGGGCACCATCCTCGAGACCCACGACTGCAAGTTCGGGCTCGCCCACGAAGAGGGCGTCGCCGAGGTGCGAGGCCTCAAGCTCTACTCCGCGGACCTCACCCTCCGCGCGCCGCAGGGGAAGGCCGGGCCGTTCACCCTGAACATCGACGAGAGCGAGTCGCGGCGGCGCGCGCGGCTCGTCTTCGAGCCCGGGAAGCTCGAGGGGCCGAACATCTTCGTCATCCTCGGAGGGACGACCGCCACCACGCACGTCAACGCGCGGATCCCGCGCACCACCCTCTCGGCGCTCCGCGTGCCCGCGCCCTTTGTCGGCCTCCCCGCCGGCGTCGATCCCACGCTCGAGGTGAACGCGGGCGTGTCGTTCGAACCCGACGGGCGCGTCCGGGGCGAGGGCAAGGCGATGGTCGCGGGCCTGGCGATCGCGGGCAACCGCGCGAAGACGCCGCTCGAGCTCGACTTCTCCCTCGTCGGGAGCAGCGGAAAGCCGGTCGAGATCTCGCGGGGCGTCGCCACCTACGGCCCCATCACCGCCACCTTCAGCGGGCAGTTCACGCGCGAGCCCCTCCGCGGCGAGGTGCGCTTCACGTCGCGCGCGCTCCCGTGCCGCTCGTTCGTCGCGGCCGAGGCCCGCAACAGCCTCGGGGCGGCTGGCGCGCTGGCCGCCGAGCTGTTCGACAGCGTGGCGCCGGTCACGGGGTCGGTGAACGTCAAGGGCACGTTCTCCTTCGACCCGCTGGAGCTCGGGGCGTCGAAGCTCACGTTCGACGTGCGCGACACCTGCGGCGTGGCTCTGTTTCGTCCCTAGGCGGCGCGGCGGCCGCCGTGTCGCGGCCTGCGTCGCGCGTTTCTCCCCTTCCCGCCGCGGCAGAAGTTGCTAAAGAGGGCGTCCCTCGACTTCCGAGGGGTCCCACCCGGAGTATGTCATGCGTGGTTTTCTGAGCCCTGCCCTTCGCCACACCCCCACCGAGCTCCAGGCGCGCTTCGCCGGCTACTCTCGCGGGCGACGCTCCAAGCTCGCCGCGGCGGCCCAGACCACCCTCGTCAAGGCCGACCAGTGGGCCCGCGGCGGCGCCGTGGACGCCCCCGTCGCCGACGCGCTGACGGCGGCCCTCGCGCAGGTCAAGCCGAAGAAGAAGTGAGCGCCTGACGCCTCTGGGGCGCACGCTCGCCGCGCCACGCGCAGCGGGCCGGCTTGTATCGCACTTCAGCGCACATCCACCCACAATTCGACGGGCTCGCGCGGACGGCGGTGATCGCTTTCTGTTGCGGGCCCCACGAACTCAGGGACGATGACCTTGCGCATGCTCGCCCCCCAACCCTCAGCGCCGGTCGACCCCGCGAAGGCCGCCATGCTGGAGCTCGCGCGCGTGGCGGCGGCCGGCGACAGCCGCGCGACGGCCCAGCTGCTGCGCGCGGTCGCCCCGCTCGTCACCCGGGTCGTGCGCGCCGTGCTCGGGGGCGGGCACCCGGACGTGGCGGACGTGGTGCAGCAGTCGCTCATCGGCCTCGTGCGCGCCCTCCCCGCGTTCCGGGGTGAGTGCCCGCCGGAGGGGTACGCCCAGACCATCGCCATGCGGACGGCGCTGCTCGCCCGCCGCCGCACCCGCGTCGACCGCTCGCGTAGGGACGACGGCGCCGAGACCGAGGCCGCCCCCTGCCCCGACGCGACGCCCGAGCAAGACGCGCTCGCCGCCCGCCGGCGCGTGCTGCTGCGCGATCTCCTCGCCGAGCTGCCCCCGGAGCAGGCGGAGGCCCTCGCCCTGCGCATCGTGCTGGGCTGGTCGCTGGAGGAGGTGGCCACGGCCGCCGGGGCGCCCCTCAACACCATCCGGAGCCGGCTCCGCCTCGCGAAGGAGGCCCTCCGCCGGCGCATCGAGGCCACGCCAGATCTCTTGGCCGCGCTGGAGGTGGGAGCATGAGCCTCACGCAGCTTCATCCAGAAGACCTCTTCGACAAGGAGTCGCGGGGCACCCTCACGGCGGATGAGCGAGCCCGGCTCGAGGTCCACGTCGCGCAGTGCTCGCCGTGCAAGCTCGAGCGCCTCCTGCGCGCCGACTTCGAGGCCGAGAACGAGGCGCCCATCTCGTACTCCGATCTCGTGGCGGGGGCGCTCGGCGCGGTCGGCGCCGACACCGAAGCCGGCGGCGCGCCGCTCGGCGTGGAGCCGCCCGCGCCCGAGGAGCCGCCCGCGTCCGAGGAGGCCCCCGCACCGCTCGCCGCGAACGGCCGGC
>CAZHGG010000171.1:0-9256 GCA_964531755.1 uncultured Polyangiaceae bacterium | reverse complement strand
GTGCGCGAGGCGCTCGAGAGGCGGGAGGCCGCGGCGGACCGGTCCGTGGCGGTCGCGCTCCTCCGTCGGGCCGACGCCCTCGAGTTGCTCGGCGACCCCGACGGCGCCCGTCGCGACGCCGAGCTCGCGTTGACGCGCGCGCGCGAGGCCGCGAACGTCGACGCCGAGGCCCTCGCGCGGCTCTGGCTCGCTCGCTTTGCGCTCCGGCGGGGCGCGCACGGGGCGCGCGAGCAGCTCGCGGACCTCGTCCGGGAGCTCGACGCGCGGGCTTCAACGCTGCGGGCCCCGACGCGCAAGAGGCTGGAGGAGGCGCGAAGGGAGCTGGGCGGAGGCCCCACCGGCGGCGCTTGACGCGAAGGAGTGAGTAGGGGTGCCCGCGGCCCGAGGAGCACGTGGGCCCGCATCCGACGTCCCAAGAGCGCGCACGGCGAGCGGCGACGCGCGCCGGAGGTCGATTGACATGCGCGCGTCCCACGCCCGACCATCAGGCGAATGCCCTCATCCCGCCGCGCGTGGTTCTTCGTGCTGAGTCTCGCGGGAAGCTTCTCCATGGCGCCCTCGTGGCCGGCCAGGCCCGCGCAGGCGGCGTCCCCGCGCGACGCGTCCACGCCGTCGGCAGCCGCGTGCGCCGACGGCGATCGGCGGCTCGCGGCGCGCGACCTCGACGGCGCCAACGAGAAGTACCTCCTCGCCCGCCGGCTCGCCGCGGGCTCGCCGAAGCCGCTGCGCGCGCGCGACCTCGCGGCCGCCGAGCTCCGCCTCGCCAACGTCGCCACGATCCGCGGGGATCGCAGCGCGGGGCGCAAGCACCTCGACGACGCGCGCAAGAGCGCCGAGGAACTCCTGGGCGAGGCACGCGTCGCTCTCGCGGAGGTCTTGGACGCCCTCGCGACGACCGACGTCCTCGAGGGCGACCTGCCGGCCGCCGAGCGGCACCTCGGGGAGGCGCTCCGAACGATCGACGACGCCGTGCCTCCGGGGGATCCTCGACGAGCGCTCCCGCGCCTCGCCCTCGCTCGCTTCCACGCCGAGCGCGGCCGGAGCTCCGAGGCCCTCACGCACGCCCGCGCCGCGACCGCGATCGTCGAGGCGGCGTTCGGTCCCGCGGACAGGCGCCTTCTTCAGGGGCTGCTCGTCCAGGGGCGCGCCGAGGCCGCGAGCGGCGCCGTCGCGGCGGCCGACGCCTCGTTCGAGCGGGCCGTCCGGATCGCGACACCGCTCGACGCACGTGATCCCGAGGCCAATTTCGTGCTCGGAGCCGCTGGGATGCACTTTCTGTCGCGGGGGAGGTACGACCGCGGAGTGCCGCTCCTCGAGAAGGCCATCGCTCTCCAGGAGGCCCGCGGCGGCGGCGCTCACCCGTCGCTCGTGCCCCTCCTCGCCGCGTTGGCGAACGTCCACCAGTCGACCGGCAAGACCCGCGAGGCGGGCGCGCTACTGGACCGCGCGATCCAGATCCTCGAGCGCGCGACCGGCCCCGACTCGCCCGACCTCGCGCGGTTCGTCGGCCAGCGCGCGGGCGTCTCCCTCGACGCGGGCGACCTCGACGGGGGGCGCCAGGCAGCGCGGCGCGCCGGGCGGCACGTCGCCGGCCGGGCCGGCGCGGAGGACGCGCAGGTCGACGCGCTCGTCGGGCTCGCGCGGGCGCTGCGACTCGGAGGCAAACAGGAGGAGGCGCGCGCGACGCTCGAGCGCGCGCTCGCGGTCGCGCGGGGACCCGCGCTCGCGGGGCGCAGCGACCAGGCCCTGCGGCTCCAGATCCTGGGGCTCAGTCTGCTCCACCTCGGCGAGGCGCAGGAGGCGCGGGCCGTCCTCGAGGAGGCGCTGAGGGCGGCCGCGCGTCTCGGCCCCACACGCGCCGAGGTTGGGCTCGTGCTCGCGTCGCTCGCGAGCGCCCTGCTCATGGTCGAAGAGCCCGCCGCAGCGGAGGCCGCGCTCCGGAGAGCCCTGGTCGTGCAGCTCGCGAACGAGGGCGAGCTCGGGCCCTCCGTCGGAGGCACGCACAAGTCGCTGTCGAGAGCGCTCCTCGCCCAAGGCGACGTCGAGGGGGCGCGCAAGGCGATCCGCCGGGCGATCGAGATCCTCGCGCAGGCTCCCGATCGGAGCGGCCTCGGCCTCGTGCTCGCCGAGGCCCACGTCGAGCTCGGCGCGCTGTCGCCGGTCGACGACGCGGAGCGCGAGGCCGAGGCGGCGCGCGCCATCGTGGTGGCGAAGCTCGGACCGGAGAGCTCGCAGCTCTCCCGCGTCGACCTCTTGCTCGCGGGGGTCGCCGCCGGCCGAGGCGACGTCGCGGGCGCGGAGCAACACACGCTCCGCGCGCTGAGCCGGCTCGAAGCAGAGAGAGGGGCCAGCAGCCCAGAGCTGGTGCCCGCGCTCGTCGCGCTCGCGGGGCACGCGACCAATCGACGCGATCTGCGCCGCGCGTTCGATCTCCTCGAGCGAGCGGACGACCTCGCGCGCCGGGCCCCCGGTGACACGCGCTCGTGGGCCGTCCGCCTCGAGCTCGTCAAGACGCTCTCCGCGATCGGGAGGCAAGACAAGGCTCAGAAGCTCGCCACCGATCTGGTCGCGGAGATGGAGCGCCGGCTCGGCCCTGAGCACCCAGGGCTCGCGGACGCGCTCTCGATGCTAGGGGTGCTCGAGTCCCTCACGAGCGGAGACGCCGAGGGTCACCTGCGACGCGCGCGTGAGCTCCGAACGAAGGCGCTCGGGGCGAGGCCCGAGACCCTCGCGCCCTTCCGCATGATGGAGGGCTTCAGCTTGGCGCGACGTGGCAAGACGCGCGAGGGGGAGGCGCTCCTCGCGGAGGCTCAGCGCGACTACGGGACGGCGACCGCCGCGACCAAGCAGCTCGCGCTGATCGAGAGCGCGCGGGCGATCCTCGCGGCGGATCGCGGCGACGCTCCAGGGGCGGTGGCGTTGATCGAGCGGGCGATCGAGCACTCCGAGACGGACCTCGGCCTGGCGCTCGGCCGGTCCACCGATCGCGAGACCGACGAGCTCGTGTTCGCCGGAATGTTGGCGCACCGGACCGCCGTGGCGGTGCACCTCGGGTACGCGCCGAAAGACGTCCGCGCGGCCCGAGCCGCCGTGACTGGCGTCTTGCGGATGAAGGAGCGCTCGCGAGAGTCCGCCTCGCAGGCGATGGCGAGCGCGCGTCGGCGCATGGAACCTCGCGACCGCGAGCTGCTCGACGCGCTCGCGCACGCCCGGAGCGAGGCCGCGCACCTCGACGCGGCGAGCGTGCCTCCGGACGGCCGCGCGGCGCACCGCGAGCGGGTCGCGGACGCGTGGCAGCGCGTCTTCGCGATGGAGCGCGAACTCGCATCCCGTGCCAAGGCGCCGGGAGAGCTCGCGGTGCGTGTCAGCCTAGAGCAGGTGCGCGACGCCCTCATGCCAGGCTCAGCGCTGATCGAGCTCGTCGCGTACGACGCGTGGCGGAAGGGGAGCCCGCTGGGAGACGATGTCGGCGTCCGGTACGCCGCGTATGTGGTGCGCCCGGGAGCCGAGCCGTTCGGCGTCGATCTCGGCCCGGTCGGCGACATCGACCGTGACGTATCCGCGCTGCGTGGCGCGCTCGGCGGAGAGTCGGGCGGCGCCCATGTCGCGATCGCCGCGCGCCTCTACGCGAGGCTCCTTCGCCCCCTCGAGGCGGCGCTCCAGGGCGTCAACCACCTCGTCTTCGCGCCGGACGGCTCGCTCTCCATGCTCCCGTTTTCCGCCCTCCCCGACGAGGGCGGCCACATGCTCCTCGAGCGCTTCGGCGTGAGCTACGTCGGCAGCGGCCGCGAGCTCGCGCACCTGTCGCCGCGACCGGCCGCGCGGGGAGGCGCCGTCATCGTGGCCGACCCCGCGTTCGGCGAGCGACCCGCGGTGGCTGATGCGGCTCACCCCGAGCAGACACGGTATCTCTTCGACCCCCTCCCTGGCACGGCCGCGGAGGCCAAGGTCCTCGCGGGCCTCCTCCCCGGCGCCCGCGTCCTCACCGGCGACGCGGCGACCGAGGCGGCGGTGAAGGGCATCGCCGGCCCCCGCATCCTCCACGTCGCCACCCATGGATTCTTCCTCGACGAGGGCGGAGAGACGCGCGGCACGCGGGGGTTCAAGCTCGCGAAGGCCGCCGCGACGCCCGCCTCGGTGGCGAGCGGCCAGGGCCCGCGCTCGGAGAGCGCGATGACCCGCTCGGGGCTCGGCTTCGCCGGCGCCAACCTCCACGCACGCGAGGGCGAAGACGGCGTGCTCTCCGCGCTCGAGGCGAGCGGGCTCGACCTCGCCGGGACGAAGCTCCTCGTCCTCTCGGCGTGCCAGACGGGCCTCGGCGACGCGGCCGTCGGCCACGGCGTGTATGGCCTCCGGCGCGCCTTCGCGATCGCCGGGGCGGAGACGCAGGTGCTCTCGCTGTGGAAGGTGTCCGACGACGTGACCGCGACCCTGATGGGGTACTTCTACAAGGAGCTCGTTCGTGGTGCGGGGCGGGCGGAGGCCCTGCGCTCCGCCCAACTCACCGTGGCCGCCGACCCGAGGACGGCGCACCCCTACTTCTGGGCGGCGTTCGTCCTGAGCGGTGACGTGACGACACTCGCCGGAGCCGCCCCCGCGCCCCCGGCGCCTCGGCTCCTCGGACGCGTCGGCCCCTCCGCGCGCGGATGCGCGTGCGACGCGGCGGGCTCCCCGCAGCCTGGCGGTGCGCCCCTGGGGTTCTCTGGTGCGGCCCTGTTGTGTGTCGCGATCGCGCGAGGACGGCGGCCGTCCATCTGCGCGGCACCGACGGCGAACCCCGCGCGAAGGCGCGGCGGCGGAGCCCTCCGCTGAGCAGCGCGCCCCTCCCTGCGCGAAATCGCCGCGAGATCACCGTGGGTTGACAAGCGCGCGGGGCCGCCGAAACTTGACCAAGGTCACCGGGTCGCATACCGATCAACGGAGGCGGCGCGCGCGCGACGGCGACCGCGGAGAGGATCCCGGGTGCTTCGTACGTGAAGAAGAAGGCTGCAGTCTCCGCCCTGGTGGTCACCGCGCTCGGCTTCTTTCTGCCGGCGTGGAGCTCCTGGGAGACCCCGCCGCCCCCCCGCTCGCTTCACGAGGCCACCGCGATCGCCGCCGAGCCGCCCGACCGCGCGCCGCTCGGCAAGAAGAACCTGCCTGGCCGCGTGGTGCTCGTCGTCCTCGACGGCGTTCGGTGGCAAGACGTGTTCCTCGGCGTCGATCCCGAGCTCGCCCGCGCGACGATGCTGCCCTCGAAGGAGGTCGTGCCCGTCGAGGAGCTCGTGCCGAACCTGCACCGGCTGGCCACCGCCGACGGCGCCGCGTTCGGGGGGCCGGAGGTCGGCGAGGCGATGTTCGCCTCGGGCCCGAACTACGTCTCTCAGCCCGGGTACATCGAGATCTTTTCGGAGCGTCGCCCCACGGAGTGCCGCTCGAACCAGTGCGCGTCCACCACCGAGCCCACCCTCGTCGACGCCATCGCGAACGCCACCAACGGCAGCGTCGCGGTCATCTCCTCCTGGGAGGTCGTCGCCAAGGCGGCGACCGCGTCGCCCCGCGATCTCGTGATGTCCGCGGGGCAGGCGCGCGGCGAGAACCAGTCGCAGCTCCGCGTGAACGCCCAGGCCACGCGCGCGCTCGAGATGGGGCGCATCGCCGCGGCGTGGCCCGGCCACGGCGAGTACCGCCCGGACCGCTACACGGCCGAGGTGGCCCTCGCCTACCTGGAGGCGCGGCGACCGCGGTTTCTCTTCCTCGGCCTCGGCGACACCGACGAGTACGCCCACATGGGCGACTACCGTGGCTACCTGCGCGCGCTCCACGCGGCCGACGCGACCATAGGCCAGCTCCTCGACACGCTCGACCGCATGGGTGACGAAGGCCGGCACACGACCGTGCTCGTGACCACCGACCACGGCCGAGAGCGCGCGTTCATGAGCCACGGCGGCTTCGCGCCGGAGTCGTCCCGCGTCTGGATGATCGCGGGCGGCAACGTGCGCCCCCTCGGACTCGTCGCGCTCGAGGCCCCCGCGCACCTCTACGACGTCGGCCCCACCGTGCGGGCGCTCATGGGGCTGCCCCCGTCCGAGGGCGAGGGTCGCCCGCTCTTCGGGCACGAGGCGAACGAGCCGGCCAGCGTGTCGCTGGCGCCCGCGGCCAGCCCCGAAAAGGGCCGGCAAGACTGACGGGGCCGCGACCCGCGCGCGGCCCGGTGGGGAGTCAGGTCTCTATGGGCTGACCGGCCGCGCGCCAGCCGCGGAAGCCCCCGTCCATCGAGATCACGTTCGTGTATCCCATCTTGCCGAGGGCCTCCGCCGCGAGCACCGAGCGGAAGCCGCCGCCGCAGTAGAGGACGAGCTCGGCGGACGGATCCGGGAACCGCGCCTCGACGTCCCGCTCGAGGATGCCCTTGCCCACGTGGATCGCGCCCGGCAGGTGGCCGGCCGCGAACTCGCTCTCCTCACGCACGTCCACGAGGCGCACGGCCTCCCCGCGCGCCAGTCGCGCGACGACGTCGGCGACGGTGCACTCGCGAACGCCGGCGCGGGCCTCCTCGACGAGCTTCAAGAAGCGCGGGCCGTGCTTCATGGATTCTTCGTTGCCTCCCCCGCGGAGCCTAAACTACACACGAGCGAATGTCCCCTCCCCACGCCGCCTTCCGGCAAGCTCTCCGCGCGGCGCTGCCCGAGCTCCACACCTCGGAGGACCCGGCCGATCTGGCGACGTACGGCCGCGACTGGACGCGCGTCTACGAGGCCGCGCCGTCCCTCGTGGCCTTCCCTCGCACCACGGCGGAGGTGAGCGCCCTGCTCGCGCTCGCGAACGAGCACGGCGTGGCGGTGGTGCCGTCGGGCGGTCGCACGGGCCTCGCGGGCGGGGCGCTCGCGCGCCACGGCGAGGTCGTCCTCTCGCTCGAGCGCATGCGCCGCATGGACCCGGTCGACACCCTCGGCGGCACCGTGCGTGTGCAGGCGGGGGCGGTGACCCAGGCCGTCCACGAGCACTGCGCGGAGCACGGGCTCACCTGGCCGGTCGACTTCGCGTCCAAGGGCTCGAGCCAGGTCGGCGGGAACATCGCGACGAACGCCGGCGGCGTGAAGGTCATCCGCTACGGGCTCACGCGCCAGTGGGTGCTCGGGCTCGAGGTGGTGCTGGCCTCCGGTGAGGTGCTCGCGTTGAACGGCGCGCTCGAGAAGAACAACACCGGCGTCGATCTCCGCCAGCTCTTCATCGGCTCGGAGGGCACGCTCGGCGTCATCACCGAGGCCACCCTCAAGCTCGCGCCGCTCCCGGGGAAGCTCGCGGTGCTCCTCTTCGCGGTGGCCGACCTCGCGGGCGTGCTGGCGCTGTTTCGCCACGTCAAGCGCGGGCCGTTCACGACGTCGGCCTACGAGTTCTTCACCGCCGAGTGCCTCGCGCGGCTCGAGCGACACCGGCGCGTGCGCGTGCCGTTCGCGGAGCGGGCGCCGTACTACGTGCTCGTCGAGCTCGAGCACGCGAGCGAGGAGGCCCTCGAGGCCCTCGTGCAGGAGGTCTTCGAGGCGGGCGTCGCGACCGACGGCGTGCTCGCGCAGCACGAGGGCGAAGCGCGCGCGCTCTGGGAGCTGCGCGAGGGGATCAGCGAGAGCCTGAGCGCGACCGGCACGCCGCACAAGAACGACATCGCCCTCCCGATCGCCGCCCTGGACGCCTTCTGCGCCGACCTCGGCCGGGTGTTCGCGGAGCGCTACCCAGGGTGGGAGATCTGCCTCTTCGGCCACGTAGGCGACGGCAACCTCCACGTGAACGTGATGAAGCCCGACGCGCTCGACAAGGCGACCTTCCTCACGAAGACCAAGGAGGCCGACGCCGATCTGTTCGCCTTGGTGCGCGAGCACCACGGGAGCGTGTCCGCCGAGCACGGCGTCGGTGTCCTGAAGAAGCACGCCCTCGGGTTCACGCGCTCACCCGCGGAGCTCGCGCTCATGCGGGGTCTCAAGGCGCTGCTCGATCCGCGCGGCACCCTGAACCCCGGGAAGATCCTCGACTGATCTTCGCCCGAGCGAGGCCGCTCAGCCCCGCGCGGCGAGGAGGGCGTGGGTCTGGAGCTCCAGGAAGTAGGCGACCAGATCGCGCTCTCGGTGCGCTCGCGCGATGTAGCGCGCGACGCGCCCGAAGGGCCACACGCGGGTGCCGGGCGCCACCATCATCTCCCAATGCCCGACGTGCGGAGAGCGCAGATCGATCCACTGGCCGCCGAGCCGCCGGGCGAGGATCTCGCTGAGGAACGCCCCGTGGAGCCGGACCTCGGCGAGCCCCGCGGCGTCCACCTCGCCGGACGGGAAGCGCTCGCCGAGGTAGGTCTGCATGTGCTCGATCCCCGACAGATCGGCGCGCAACGTCACCAGGCGCGCCGCCCGATAGAGGCGGCCGAGCTCGCGGGAGAGGAACGTGAACTGGATGCGCGCCTCGAGCACCGTGCGCGGGTGCTCCACGCGCAGAGTGGCGCCGGAGAGCCCGGCAGGGAGCGGCAGCGGGAGCTCCTCGGCGGCCTCCGCGCCGCGCGGATCCCCTCCCGGCAGCGCGGGCGCGTGGCCGAACCACGGCGGCGCGACGTCGCGCGCGGTGAGCGGGAGGGACGCGCCGGTCGCGTCGTCGGAAGGGGCCGACGTTGGGGCCGCGATCGTCGGGTGCCCCGAGTCCAGCAGCCTCTGGGGTCTCGTCGGCGAGGGCGGCGGCGGCGGCAACGACCCTGGCAGCTCGCCGTCGTCGCGCGGGGGGCGCTCCGACTCTGCGACGATGGGCACCCGCACGCCCGTGGGCGTTTCCCGGCCGCGGGCGCCCTGCACCTGGGCGGCCGCGGGCACCGTGAGGTGGAGCCGGGCGGGCGGCGAGGTCCGCGGGGTGGGCGCGGGCCGCTCGGAGGGCGAGCTCCGCGCTGGCTGACCCGGGGGCGAGCTCCGCGGGGTCGGCGGCGCCGGCGGGGGCGCGGTCGGCGCTTGAAATTGGTCAATGAGATTGACTGGACGCGCGGTCGCCACGTCGTGCTCGCCCGAGGGGCGCGGGATGGCGAGATCGGGGACGCTGAGCGTGAGGGGACGCGCGGCCGGGGCGTCGGGCGGGAGCGCGGGCCGGGGCTCCGGCGGGTCCGGAGGGAGCGCGGGGCGGGGCTCTGGCGAGAAGACGCCGGGCGGGGTCTCGAGCGAGAACACCGGGTCCACCGCGCGAGGCGGGAGGGCTGGGCGCGACGTGACCTCGGGCTCGAGCTCGAGCGGGCGCCGAGCCGCGACGTCGG
>CAZHGG010000170.1:7330-9264 GCA_964531755.1 uncultured Polyangiaceae bacterium | reverse complement strand
CGAGCTCACGGCCGCGCACCGCACCCTCCCCTTCGGCGCCCGCGTGTCGGTGCGGGCCCCGGACGGCCAGGAGGTGGCGACCCTCGCGGCCTCGGGCGCGTCGGTCATCGAGGGCGAGCTGCCGCCGGGCAAGTACCTGGTCACCTACGCGGGCGGGGCGGGTCGGCGCGGCGTCGGCCCCGCCATGCCCGTGACCGTGGTCGCCGGGCGCGTGGCCGAGGCGGAGGTCGCGGTCACCGAGCCCGGCGAGCTCTCGTTCACCTGCGAGGACGCGACCACGGGCGCGAGCCTCCCGTGCAAGGCCACGCTCACGGGCGAGGAGGGCACCGCCACGCCCGAGCTCGGCGTGCGCCACCAGGCGGGGCCCGCGAAGAACCGCGTGACGACCGAGACCGGTCGCGGAGAGGTCCCGCTCGCGCCCGGCACCTACACCGTGACGCTCTCGCGCGGGCCCGAGTACACCGCGCCCACGGCGCGCGTCGTCGTGCGCCCGGGCGCCACCGCGACCGTCGCCGGGAAGCTCGCGCGGGTGGTCGACACGGCGGAGTACCTCGCATGCGATCTGCACCAGCACTCGATGCTCGGGGCCGACGCGCCTGTCGCCCAGCGCGACCGGGTCATCTCGAACGCCGTCGAGGGGGTCGAGCTCGCGATGACCACCGAGCACAATGTGGTCGCCGATCTGTCGGGCGTCGTGCGCGAGCTCGCGCTCACGGCCTTCCTCGTGCACGTGCCGGGCGACGAGGTGACCACCGACGCGCAGGTGACCCCGTTCGGGCACCTCAACGTGTTCCCGCTCGCCGTGGACGAGACGAAGCCCCGCGGCGGCGCGTTCTCGGTGCGCGGCAAGTCGGCCGCGGAGGTGGTCCGCGAGGCGCGCGCGCGTGGCCCCGTGGTCGTGCAGGTGAACCACCCGCGCTCCGGCCTCAACGGGTACTTCGACCAGCTCAAGTTCGACCCCGCGAAGGGCCGCGGTGACGCGCCCGGGTACGCGGAGGACTTCGACGCGGTCGAGGTGTGGAACGGCCGCGATCTCGCGCAGCGCGCGCGCTGCATCGACGACTACTTCGCGCTCCTCCGCACCTCTCACCCCGTCACGCCCACGGCCAACACCGACACGCACGGCATCGTCGGGCAAGAGCCCGGCTACCCGCGCACGCTCGTCCGCGCGCGCGACGGCGACCTCGCCGCGTGGGACGCGAGCCGCACCGCCGAGGTCGTGACGCAGCTCCGCGCCGGTCGCGACGTCGTGCTGACGAACGGGCCGTTCCTGCGGGTGACCGCCGAGGGGAAGGCGCCCGGCGAGGTGGCCCGGGTCCCCGCGAGCCGCGTCGTGACCGTGAAGGTGCGCGTCGAGGCGCCGTCGTGGGTCGATGTGCGCACGATCTCACTCCGCAGCGCGCGCACGGAGGCGGGGCCCTCGCTCGACCTGCGCGTCGCGAAGGACGCCGCGGGCAGGCCCGCCTTCCGCTGCGACCGCGTGGGGCGCTGCCGCGGCGACGTCACGCTGCGCCTGCGCGTCGAGGCCGACGATGCGGTGGCCGTGTTCGCGACAGGCGAGCGCGAGCTCCGCGAGGTGATGGACGGCGAGGGCGCCGAGCTGCGCCCGTTCGCCATGACGAGCGCCGTGTTCCTCGACGCTGACGGCGACGGCCGGGCGCTCGGCGTGGGGGGGCGCTGACCCGATTCCGCTCGCAGTCGGGCGAGTCTCGGACGATCCTGTCCGACATGAAGCGACCGTTGCTTTTGTCGTACGCGGCGTGTGGGACCTGCAAGAAGGCGCGCAAGTGGCTCTCCGAGCGCGGCATCGAGGTCGACGTGCGCGCCATCGTCGAGGATCCCCCGCGCCCGGCCGAGCTCGACGTGTGGCTGCCGGCGAGCGGGCTGCCCGCGCGCAAGTGGCTCAACACGAGCGGCGCCTCCTACCGCGAGCT
>CAZHGG010000170.1:6937-7230 GCA_964531755.1 uncultured Polyangiaceae bacterium | reverse complement strand
GCGGGCTGCCCGCGCGCAAGTGGCTCAACACGAGCGGCGCCTCCTACCGCGAGCTGGGCGGCAAGGCCACGTTCGACGGCGCGAGCGACGAGCGCATCGCGGCGATGCTCGCCGGCGACGGGAAGCTCGTGAAGCGGCCGGTCCTCGTCGACGGCGTCGTCGTGCTCGTCGGCTTCTCCGAGGCCGCCTACGCCGCCCACTTCGAGCCACCGGCGACCCTGCGGTCCGGCAAGGCGCCCCCCGCGCCCGCGCCGCCCGTCGCGAGCGCGAAGACGAGCGCGAAGACGAGCGCG
>CAZHGG010000170.1:0-6837 GCA_964531755.1 uncultured Polyangiaceae bacterium | reverse complement strand
AAGACGAACGCGAAGACGAACGCGAAGACGAACGCGAAGACGAACGCGAAGACGAACGCGAAGACGAGCGCGTCCACGGAGGCGGCGAAGGCGCCCCCGAAGAAGGCGTCGAAGCGCGCGCCTTGATTTTCCCTTGCGGAGTGCGGGCCTCGGGGTCTATGTTCCGCCCGCTTTCGCAGAAACGCGACGGCGGATCGGGGCGTAGCGCAGCCTGGTTAGCGCACTAGACTGGGGGTCTAGGGGTCGGAGGTTCGAATCCTCTCGCCCCGACAGGTCCTGAGAGGAGCACCTCTCGGGACTTTTCGGTTTTGTGGGTCGCGGCGCGGGCGACGGAGCGCGAGCGCGGTCCGCTACGCCCCGGGGGTGCGGAGGCGCTTGACCGCCTGCGTGACGTCCTTGCCGTTTGCGTCGACGCCGGCCGCCTTGAGCGCCTTCATGGCGAGCCCCGTCGCGGCCCCGTCGCTCGGCGCGGCCAGCAGCGCGTCCCGCTCGGGGGCGAGCTTGGCGACGAGCTCGTCGACGGAGAGGCTGACCGGCAGGAGCGAGCGGAGCACGGCGAGCTCGGCCTCGAGCGTCGCGCGGGTCGCGGCGTCGGAGGTCTGCGCGAGGGTCTCGCCGATCGACTTGGCGAGCTTCCGCACCACCGCGAGCGCCGCGGCGTCACTCGCGGCGGCGTCGATGGGCCCGGACTCGCGTGACTCTGCGGTCTGGATGTCGCCGAGCGCCACGCGCAGGACCTCCTTCTCGACGGTGTCCCCGCTCTTCATGGCCAGCTTGATGCGACGGGCGATCTCTTCTCGGAGCATGCCCGCATCATGGGGCCGAACGGCTGCCGCGTCGACGCCGCGGGCGCGCGCCGCGCAAAAGTGAGCGCGCGCTCGCCACTTCGGGGTAGGGTTTCGCCGAACCGCGTATGGAGGAGCTGCCCGTGAGCGTTACACCGAACGACCTTCGCAAGATCCCGCTCTTCTCCGACATCTCGGACGCGCACCTCTCCGAGCTGCTCGCGAGCCTCACCCGCAAGACGCACCCGGAGGGCCACGTGCTCTTCAAAGAGGGCGATCTGCCGGACCGGTTCCTCCTGCTCGTCCGCGGGTCGGTGAGCCTCACGGAGAGCCAGGCGCCGCGCTTCGTCCTCCACCCCGTCGCGCCGATCGGCGAGCTCGGCTCGCTCACCGGCATCCCGCGGAGCAGCACCGCCGTCGCCCTGACCGAGATCGAGGTGCTCTCGGTGAGCGTGGCCGACCTGCGGGCGTTCTTCGAGCGCCGCGCCGAGATCGCCTTCCCGTTCTACAAGAACCTCCTCGCCGTCGTGAGCGAGAAGGTCGTGCGCGATCGCCGGCGCCTCGAGGAGATCCGCGGCAACGTGATCCGCACGCAGAAGGCGATGAAGAAGCTCCGCGAGGTCGTGCTGCACGCGCCCGAGACCCCCATCTCGAAGCCCGTGTGCGACATGCTCGACGAGCACATCGAGCAGAACCGGCGCGCCCACTACCGCGTCGCCCCGGTGGAGGGGCTGCCCGCGCACCTGCGCCTGAAGGACCGCACGGAGCTCCCGGTCGTCGACCTCTCGGACGCCTACCTCAAGGTCGACGCGCCGAAGACGATGGTCGCCCCCGACGGCGATCTCGTGGCCGTGCTCGTGCTCCCGTCCACGGAGATCCTCGTGTCGGGGAAGGTCCACCGTGCCGGCAAAGACGGCGTGGTCGTGAAGCTCGACGTCCTCGCCGACGAGTACCACGCGGCCCTCGAGGACTACGTGACGCGCCTGCAGATGCTCGATTTCGTGGTGTGATCGTGCGGCGCCGACGCGGCCTCTTGCGCGGCCTCGCGCGGCGCCTCGTCGGCGTGGCGTGGGAGGCGCCGCAGACAGCCCTTGGGCTGGCGGCGCTCGGGCTCGCGGCCGCGACCGGGCAGGTGAGGGCCCTCCGCTGGGCGCGGGGGCGCGTGTTCGTCGAGTCGCGCCGCCCCGTCGGGGTGAGCCTCGGCCACGTCGTGTTCTACACGGCGGTCGACGGCCCCTTCGTGCCCGTCGGCGCCGAAAACGTGGACCACGAGTACGGCCATGCGGTCCAGTCGCGGAGGTTAGGTCCGCTCTATTTGCCGGTGGTCGGCGTCGCGTCCGTCGCGCGCGTGGCGTTCGCCGTCGCCCACCGCGCCGCGCTCGGGCGACGGTGGGCGGGCTACTACGCGGGCTTCCCCGAGAGCGGCGCGGACCGGCTCGGGGGCGTCGACGCGCGCCGCCGCCCGCCCCCGTAGCCGCTCGCGGGCTCGTCCGCGCCTCACGCGGGCTTCATCTGTCGCCGCCACCCGCCGCGCTTCCAGCGCCACCAGAAGAGGCCCGCCGAGACGGTGGTCTCGGCGACGAACCCGAGCCAGCCGCCGAGCGCGCCGAGCTCGAGGCGCTTGCCGAGCACGTACGCCGCCGTGGGGATGAAGGCCCACGTCGCGAAGAGCCCGATGGCGGCTACGCCGGCGACGTCCTTCGCCCCGCGCAGCGCGCCGCGCAGCACGATGTTCGCCGCGTCGAGGAGCTGGAACACCGACGCGACCCAGAGCAGCCGCGTGGCGACCACGACGACGCGGTCGTCCGGCGAGAAGAAGCGCGCGAGCGCGCCACCGAACAGCGCGAAGCCGAGCCCGCAGATCGACATGAACGCCATCGCCACGCCGAGGCCAGCGCGCGTCGCCGCGTCCGCGCGCTCCACGCGGCGCTCGCCCAGCGCGCGCCCCACGAGGACGCTCGTCGCCTCGGCGACCGCGATCCCCGGGAGGAAGGAGACGCGGATCGTGGAGAGGGCGATCTGATGGGCGGCGATCTCGTGCGCGCCGAGCGAGCCGAGCACCGCCGTGAACGTGGTGAACGCGAGCAGCTCGCCGGCGAACTGCAGGCCCGTGGGCGCCCCGAGCGAGGCGACCTCGCGCAGCGCGACGCCGAGCGCCAGCGGGGCGAGCCTGCGGGAGGCGCGCGCGCGTGCCTCGTCCCGCGCGAGCAGCGCGCCGAGCAGCGCGAGCTCCGCGGTCTTCGTGAAGGCGGTCGCGTAGCCGGCGCCAGCGACGCCGAGCGCGGGGAGGCCGAGCTTCCCGTACACGAGCGAGGCCGCCAGCGCCGCGTTGAGCGCGTTGCCCGCGATCCCCACCAGCATGGTGAGGCGCACGTGGCCGATCGCCTGCCGGTGCTGGATGAGCGCCGCGCTCGCGCACGTGGCGGGCGCGCCGAGGGCGAGCGCGCGGAGAAAGTCCGTCGCGTAGGGACGCAGGGCATCGTTCGCGCCCACGAGCCCGAGCAGCGGGCCCGGGTGGCGCATCACCGCAGCCACGCCCAGCCCGTAGGCGAGGCCCATGAGCACGCCCGCCCGCGCGTACGCGAAGCCCTTGGTGGGCGCGCCCTCTCCGACGGCGTGGCTCGTGCGCACCTTGACCGCGCGCATGGTGCCCCAGGCGAACGCGTAGAGGGCGTACATGAGCGTGGTGGCGAGCCCCACGCCACCCAGGGCGGAGGCGCCCAGGCCGCCGGTGATCTTGGTGTCGACGAGGCCGAGGGCCGTCTCGCCGAGCATCGCGGCGGCGATCGGCCACGCGAGGGTCAGCAGCTCACGGACGACGTCGCGCGCGCGGACGCCGCGAGGCGAGGGTGTCGGTCGCTTGCCGTTCCCGCGCGGGCGGGCGGAAGCGACCCGTCGTCTCTTCTTGTAGTATGCACGATTCTTCACGACGCGCTCCGCGCGAGCTCCTTGGGGTCAGCCGGGCCGGCTTCCTCCAGGAGCTCGCGGGTGCGAGGGGGGCCGGTGAGTCAGCGCGCGTCGCGCTTGCACGCGACCTGCGGTCGACACGTGAAAGCGGAGCGAGACATCACCATGGGGGATCTCATGACAGCGCAAACGCGCTGCGTCAAGCGGCGCACGAAAAAAGCCGCGCGGCGTCAGCGGGGCCGCGACCGAAAGCGGTACACCTGCGCGGGCTTCGAGGAGGTGAGGCGCTTGCCGCGCGCGTGCTCGAGCACGCCGTCGTCGAGCATCCGGAGGAAGCGCTTTCGAAAGTTGCCGGGGTCGAGCGGGGTGCCCTTCACCACCTCGTGCACGGCGCGGAGCTGCTGGACGGTGAAGGTGTCGGGCACGAGCTCGAAGGCGAGGTGCGAGCGGTCGATCTCCTCGCGGACGCGCGCGAGGGCGCAGGCCACGATCGCGTCGTGGTCGAAGGCGAGGTCGGGCGCGTCGGCGAGCGACTGCCAGCGCACTTTGTGCACGTCGCCGCCGGGCCGCACGAGCGGGGCGAGCGTGGGGCGCACCAGCGCGTAGTACGCCACGCTGATGACGCGCATGCGCGGATCGCGCCCGGGCGCGCCGAACGTGTGGAGCTGCGCGAGGTAGATCGCGCCCTCCGGGAGGCCGGTCTCCTCGTGCAGCTCGCGCCGCGCGGCCTCGTCGACGCCCTCGCCCTGCTCGAGCCGGGACGGGCCGACCCGCACGAAGCCGCCGGGCAGCGCCCAGCGCCCCTTGAAGGGGTGCTCGTTGCGCAGCACCGTGAGGAGCTTCAGGTCGCAGTCGTCGACCGTCAAGACGACGAGGTCGACCGCGACGGAGGGCCGCGGGAAATCGGCGGGCTGGTAGCTCTCGAGGAACCGGGCCTCGTCCTCGTCGCGGGCGGCCATCGGCGGGGAGCCTACCACGACCGCGCTGACGACCGCACGCCGCCGTGCAGCCTCACGGCGCGAAGAAGCCGCCGGTCGGCACCCCCGTGCGCGCCCGGCTCATGCGCAGCGTCGACTGGCTCACCATCCGGAAGAGCGCGCGGATGCTCGACGCCGTCGCCTGCGCGCTCACCGCGACCGAGCCGCGCGGGAAGCCCATCTTCTTCGCGACGTCGTGGAAGTCGACGTCGGCGCCGACGCCCACGAACGCCAGCTGGAAGGTCTCGCTCGCGAGGACGTCTCGAGCGAGCGCCTGGCAGTGCGACGCCCGCCTGCGCGAGCCGCAGTCCTCGCCGTCGGTGAGCACGACCACGATGCTGCGCGTCGGCGTGCCCGCCGCGCGGAGCCGCTCCGCGTAGCCCACGTTGGCGAGGACGCCGTCGCAGAACGTGTCGTAGAGCTTCGTGCCGCCAAGGCCCCGGTAGTTGCTCGGGTCGAGGCGCGTGGCGTCGCCTACCGGCACGTACGCGTGCACCACGCGCGCCTCGTCGTTGAACGTCCACAGCGCGAGCAGCACCGAGTCGCGCTCTCGCGCGTCGTCGAACGCGTCCACGAGCTCACCGTAGCCGCGGATGACCGCGTCCTCGAGGCCGCGGGTGTGGATGCTCGTGGACGCGTCGACGAGGACGGTGACGAGGGTCACGTCGGCTGCGACGAGGTCCTCGGCGTCCACGCCGGCGGCCCCGGCGATCACGATCTGCCCGAGGTCGCCCCCGAGGGCGGAGGTCTGGGAGGCCACCGTCGCCTGGCTGAGCGTGCCTGTCGCGGCGGCCTGGCCGAGGAGCTTCGAGAGATCGGAGGAGTGGCTCATGGGGATCCTTCCTTGCGTGCGTGAGTGCGTGGGTGCGTGGGTGCGTGGGTGCGTGGGATCTACGGGGGAGCGCGGGTGGGGTGCGCGCCGAAGCGCGGGGACGCGCGGTGGGTGCGTGGTGGGTGCGTGGTGGGTGCGTGGTGCGGGCGCGCGCGGGGACGCGGCCGCCAGCGCTCAGACGACGATGGGATCGGTGGTCTTGACGATGTGCATGCCGGCGGCACGCAGCTCGTCGAGCCCGGCCTCCGCGATGCGCGGAAAGTCGAGCTCGGGCGGGAGCGGCGAGAGCGGCGGCGCGGGCACGGGGCTCATCGCGTCCTCGAGGACGTAGACCTTGTCCATGAGCGCCCGGTCGGTCGACTCGATGTGCGCGCGCATGTCGCGCAGCGTGGAGAGCACGCAGTGGCTCTTCGCCTGCCCGAAGACGTACACGCGGTCGTACTCCATGAGCATCTTGAAGAACGCGGCGTTGAACGTGCCGACGCTCCGCCCGCCGAGCTCGAGGACCTCGGGCGACATCACCGAGTAGTTCTCGGTGAGCGCGTGGGTGCCCTTGGTCTCGAAGTGCGTCTGCTGGCGCCGCGCGACGGAGTGGAAGATGGCCGCCTCCATCAGGGCCGGCACGAGCGCGTGCGAGAGCCCGCCGAGCAGCGTGTGGTACGGCCAGATCGTGAGCACGTATTTGCCCTGCTCCGCGAGCCGCCGCGTGTACTCGAGGGACTCGCGCGGGTGGGCGACCGGCTGCCACTTGCCCGCGCGCACGTCGTCGTGCGTGATGACCGAGAACGGCGCCGGGTGCCGCCCGTCGTCGTCGACCCACCACGAGGGGTGGAAGATCTGAAAAATGCGGTGGGTGTCGAGCGAGAAGTGGAGCCCGGTGACGAGGTGGAGGTTGCCGTAGAGCCAGCGCAGCGTCCGCGCTGTGTCCTCCACGGCGCCGGGCACGAACAGGCTCGCGCCGGGGACGCAGAAGCCCACCTGGCAGTCGATGCCGAACGCGGCGATGCGGAACGTGTCTTGGGTGGCGGGGCCGATCTTGTGGGTCCGCGCGAACGCCGCGGCCTCCTCGGCGACGAGGCCGGCGCGCTCGAGGGCGAGCTCCGAGACGCGGGAGGGATCGTAGAAAGAAGGCGAGGGGAGCATGGGGCGGGTCCTTTCTTTGGGCGGTGGCCCTTCGGGGGATCAGGTGAGCGCGAGCCGCACGATACGTGCGAAATGCACGGCGTAGAGAGCCCCGCGCGCGTCGACGTGGAGCTCCGGCGCGCCGGCGAGCCACGGGGCGGCCTCGCGGAACGCGCGCACCTCGCGGAGGGAGCCCGCCGAGGGCGCGTAGAGC
>CAZHGG010000169.1:0-9282 GCA_964531755.1 uncultured Polyangiaceae bacterium | reverse complement strand
GCGCTCGAGGCGCGGATCCGCGCGCTCCTGGCGCCGGGCCCGTGGTGCGCTCCACGCGAGGCGCGCGCGCCCGAGGCCGCGGCGCCGCGTGTCGTCTCCGGCTACTCGGCGGCGAGCTACGCGGCGCTCGTGGCCCGGGCGAAGGAGTCGATCGCCGCGGGCGAGGTCTTCCAGCTCTGCGTGACTCACACCCTCTCGGTGGAGCCCCGGCCGCGCGAGCCCGCCGCGCTCTACGAGGCCCTGCGCGCGGCGAACCCGGCGCCCTTCTCGAGCTACCTGCGGCTCGGCGGCGTGCACGTCGTGTCGTCTTCGCCGGAGCGCTTCCTGCGGGTCACCCGGGAGGGCGCCGTGCAGGCGAGGCCCATCAAGGGCACGCGCCCGCGCGGCGCGACGGCGGAGGATGACGCGCTCCTCGCCGAGGAGCTCGCGGCGAGCGAGAAGGACGGCGCGGAGAACGACATGATCGTCGACCTCCTGCGCAACGACCTCGCGCGCGTGTCGGTGCCCGGCAGCGTGCGGGTCCGCGAGCGGCGCGTGGTCGAGCCGCACGCGCGGGTCCACCAGCTGGTCTCGACGATCGAGTCGCGCCTCCTGCCCGGCCGCGGGCCGGTGGATCTGCTCCGCGCCGCGTTCCCGCCCGGCAGCATGACCGGGGCCCCGAAGGTGCGCGCGGTGGAGCTGCTCGCGGAGCTCGAGCCCCGCGAGCGCGGCGTGTACGCGGGCGCCATCGGCTACCTCGACGCGAGCGGCGCGCTCGACACGTCGGTGGCGATTCGCACGTTCGTGCTCACGCGCGGCGCGTGCACGTTCGGGGTCGGCGGCGGGGTGGTCCACGACTCGGAGCCCCTCGCCGAGTGGCAGGAGACCCTCGACAAGGCGCGCGCGCTGGTGGCGGCGCTCGAGGACTATTTCGGGCTCCCCGTGGGCTGGGAGCACCGCCCGTGAGGGTGCTCGTCGTCGACAACTACGACTCGTTCACGTGGAACCTCGTCCATCTCGTGCACGAGGCGCTCGCCGGGGAGGCCGAGGTGCGGGTCCGGCGGAGCCGCGAGACGACGGTCGACGAGCTCGCGCGCCTCGCGCCGGATCGCGTCGTCCTCTCGCCTGGGCCGGGGGATCCGTCGGCGCCCGGCGGGGGTGGCGCGGGCGTCTCGGTCGAGGCCGTCCGAGCGCTGTCGGGGCGCGTGCCGATCCTCGGCGTGTGCCTCGGGCACCAGGCGATCGGCGTCGCGTTTGGCGCGCGCGTCGTCCGCGCGCGCGAGGTCGTGCACGGCAAGGCGCGCGAGGTGTTTACGGATGACGACCCCCTCTTCGCGGGCCTCGCGCGGCCGCTCGTGGCGATGCGTTACCACTCGCTCGTCGTCGAGGAGGCCACGCTGCCGCCCGCGCTCCGCCCGATCGCGCGCGCCGCCGACGGCACCTTGATGGCCATGCGGCACGCCTCGCACCCCACCGTGGGCCTGCAGTTTCACCCCGAGTCGGTCGGCACGCCGGACGGCGCCGCGCTCCTGCGGTCGTTCCTGCGCTCGCCCTGAGTCGGGCGACGATGGCCTCGGCCCAGGCCCGCCCAGCGGTCGAGCGAGTCAGCGCGATCCGTGTGCGGGCGGCCGCCGGGGAGCGAGCGCGCCGCCGCGGAAAAGGGAGATCGCGGTCACGCCTGCCGCGCCGCTTCTCCCACGGCCCAAGGCCATCGGCTAGAAGAGGCGCAGCCCGAAGCCAACGGGCGCGTACAGGACCCGATTGTCGTTCGTGATGTTGGCAAAGTAGTAGCCAATGCTCGCGGTGATCATCCACTGTCCGTACGGCTGCGTGACCACCGCGAAGGCGAGGTCGAACGTCGGACTGAACACGATGTTGGTCGACAGCTTGGCCGCGCTGCTGGTGCAACTTCGGGCCTGCCCGCCGAGGAGCGCGACGCCCACCCACGCCCAGTCGAGCGCGCGGACCGACAGCGCTGGGCCCAGCGAGAGGAAGTTCGACCCCGTCGCGCTCCCGCACTCCGAGCCAGCCGCACCCAGCGCGCGCACGAGGATCTCCGCGCGGCGCGAGAACGCATATCCGCTCTCGAGGGAGAGGCCGACCGACACTCCCGAGGTCCCCTCGGCGCGCGGCGCGTCGTCCGCCTTGAAGAACGCGTACGGGACGGCCACGAACTGGGCGCCGAATACGAAGCCGGACGGGACACTGGCGGGCTCGACCGAAGGCGCCGGCGACCGTGCGGACTTGGGAAAGCGCGCGAGCACTTCGGCGTTCTTCCTGCCGAGGCGAGCGAGCGCTCGCACCTCGACCGGTGGCCATCCATGGCGCTCGAACGTGAAGGTGTGTTCGCCCGGGTCGACCGCGACGGGTCTCCCGTCGGACTGCGCGATCGCGACGCCGTCGATGAGCACGCGCGCGGGGACCACGGGGCGCCCTTCGTCGTCCTCGGCGGCGAACACGACGGTCGGGAGGCTCTCGTCGACCTCGTGCAGCCACCTACGACAGTCCTCTCGGATGTCCGCATCGCAGCGGTCGGCGGCGCAGACCCGGAGGAGCGCGCGCGCGCGCGTGAGCCGGCTCACGTCTCTCCGCAAGACGCTCGCCTCATCCGCGGCGACGGCGCACGCGGCCTTGTCGGCGCGGGCGGAGGTCGGCGCCAACACGGCGAGGAGCGCGAGGCCGAGGATGCGGGGGAGCCTCCTCCGGCGGGGGTCCTCACGCGCAGCGGGGCGTCGACTCGGCCGAGCGTCGCGGAGGCGTCGCGGCGGCCAACCCCTCCCGTCTTGTCCGGCCCTCGCGAGGCGGGTGCGGCTCATGTTGGCCTCCGAAGCAATGACCATGCCAGCAAGAGAATGCCGCTATTTGCGGAATTCCGGTCGCTGTGGTCGAATGGTTCAACCACTCGTGAACCGGCGCTCACGGTGCTCCAACTCGCCACCCAGGCGCCCGCCGCTCAGGATGAGAGCCGCCCCCTTCGCCCCTCGAGGGCCGCCCGCCGAGCGCCTGCCTCTTGTGCGCGAACATGTGCCCGCACAAGGAGGAGGGGGGTCGCACATCCCTGGGATGGTTGCGCGGGTCTGAAATCCAGCCCAGCGGCGCGCTCCGCCGAGTCTGGCACGTCGGGTGCTCATGCCGCGCCATGCCTCACCTTGCCGCTCGCCATGCCGTCGGTCGTGAACTCACTGTTCGAGCCCCCGCTGCGTCGCCGCGTGACCTCGACGCGCTGGTCACGGAGTCGACCGGTGCGCTCGACATGACGCGCGTCCAGCTCGATTACTGGCGCCGCGAAGAGCTGGCCATCCTCGATCGGTTCATCGCGCCATCCATCGTCTCGCGGATGCGTGACGAGGTGTACGCGCTCCGCGCACGCGTGAAGCGCAGGACCGTCTGGGGCTACAAGTCCGCTGGCAGCCTCGCGGCGTCCGTGCTCGTGGAGGAGGCGCCAACCATCACGGCGCTCTACCAGTCGCCGGCGCTGATCGAGTTCCTCTCGACGATGGCCGAGCGCCCGCTCCATGTGTGCCCGGCGAACGATCCCCACGCCCTCGCGGTGTACTGGTACGAGCAGCCGGGGGACCGCGTCGGCTTCCACTACGACACGAGCCACTACGTCGGCGCGCGGTACACGGTGCTCATCGGGATCGTGGATGACTCGTCGGCGCTCCTCCAGTGTCGAGTCTACTCGCGTGAACGAAGGCGCGCGGTCGAGAGCATCGACGTGCACACCACCCCCGGAAAGCTGGTGTTCTTCAACGGCGACAAACTGCACCACGCCGTGTCGCCGATCGCAGCCAACGAAGAGCGCATCGTCCTGTCACTGCAGTACGTCACGGACCCTCGCATGAGCGCGCTGCGTCGGGCGCTGTCGACGGTCAAGGACTCGCTCACCTACTTCGGCCTCGACGCGCTGAAGCCGAGCAAGGTGCCGAGCCTTCCATCGAGCCTCACTCCTGCGCCCGGGGACGATGAGCGGGGCAAGTGAGCCACGTTGGCGGGTGCACCAGTGATACACGCCGCTCTCACCGCGCTGAGTTTGATGGGCGTCATCCTCGCTTACGGGGTCACGCGATGGAGCGCGAGGCGCAGCCGCGTCGGGATTCCTCCAAGAGACGCGAGCCCGCCGTCCCCGAGCGTCGTTGCGTCGCTCGCCGCACAAGACTGGTTGGTGACTGGGTACATGCTCGCGTTCTGGGTCCTCGTCGCGTGCGGGAGTGGCCCGCGCGCGCCCGCGCTGCGGTGGATCACGCTCGATGTCGTCGGCTTCGTCGCCGCGCTGCTGGTGGCGCGCGCGCCGTCCACGCCGCGCCTCGTCGCGGACGTCGTCTACCGCCTCGCCCTGCCCGGGGCGATCGCCTCGACGTTCAGTCAACTCCACGTCCTGCTCCCGAGCGTACGGGAGGTCACGTACGACGGTGCGCTCTACGCCTTCGACAAGGCGGTGTTCGGGGTCGAGCCTGCCGAGGCCTGGGACGTGTACGTCTCCCCAGGGACGACCGAGTGGTTCTCGTTCTTTTACTATCTATACTTCGCTATCCTGCTCGCGCACGTACTCCCGATGGCCCTGCTGGAGCGACGCATGCACGTGCTGCGCGAGTTCTCCTGGGGAATCTTCTTCGTGTTCTGCGCGGGACACCTCGTCTACCTCGCCGTGCCCGGGTACGGACCGTATCGCTACCTCGCCCCGACCTTCGTCCACACGCTCGACGGTCCGACCTTCTGGCCGTTGGTCGCGCGCACGGTGGCCTCGTTCGACGGCGCGCACCGCACCGACATCTTCCCGAGCCTGCACACGGCGGCCCCTACGTTCTTCACGCTCTTCTCCTACCGCCACCGGGACAAGCCCCCCTTCCGCTTTACCTGGCCTCTGCTGGCCTTCGTGACCGCGAACATCATCGTGGCGACGATGTTCTTGAGGTGGCACTACTTGGTCGATGTTTGCGCGGGCGTCGCCCTCGCTGCCACGGCGTTCGCGGGCGCGCGCTGGCTGCCCGCGGCCGACGACGCCGCCCGCGCCCGCGCCGGCCTGCCCCCGATCTGGCGCCCGCTGCAAAAGAGGTAGCGCCAGCGCGATCTCTTCGCGCAGCGCCGTAGGGACCGTGTAGCGGTCAATCCCCGTGATTGCCTTCGATGACGATGCCGTGCTTCTTCACGAGGCGGTAGAGGGCATAGCGACTCGAGAGCCCGAGCTCCTGCGCCGCGTCGGCCACGCGACCGGCGTGACGCGACAGCGACGCGCGGATCTCGTCAGGCGTCGGCTCCCGGACCGCCTCCTGGCGGCTCGAGGGGCGTGGCGGCGCGGGTGGCTCGAGCGACGTCGGGGCGCCGTCCTGCTCGGCGAGCTCGGTCGGTGGTTCGAGGCGGTCCCCGCGACTCTCGGCCATGGATCTCCAGAGGAGTGCGTCGAGCTCGCGAACGTTGGTGGCGTAGCTGCGCCGGAGGAGACGCATCACCAGGCTAGGATCGAGGCGGGGATACGCGTAGCCGGACTCCGATCGAGCGATGAAGTGCCCAGCGAGCTCTGGGGATCTGTTGGCGGCTCGCAACAAGAGATGCCGGGCGAGCAGCGGCACGTCCTCGCGGCGTTCGTCTAGGCCCGGGAGGTCCACGCGCCCGACAAAGCGAGCAAGGAGATCGTGTTTGAGGAGCCTGGGGTCGCGGTTCGTGGCTGCCACGAGGCGGAAATCGGAGCGCCGCGTGAGGACGTCGCCGAGGCGCTGGTACTCACCGGCGTCGAGGACCCGCAGCAGGTGCGACTGCAGCTCGAGGGAGAGCTCGCCGATCTCGTCGAGGAACAGCGTGCCTTCACTGGACTCCCCCACCAGCCCCGCCCGCTCGGCCATTCCGGGATTTGGGTAGTTCTTTGCGTTGCCGAAGAGCTCCGCGTCGATGAGTCCCGATGGGAGCGTCGCGGCGTTTCGTGACACGAACTTGCCGCCTCGCGAGGAGAGCTGGTGGAGCGCCCTCGCCGCCAGCTCCTTCCCGCTGCCGCTCTGCCCGAGGACGAGGGTGTGCCCGTCCGCTCTCGCCGCAAAGCCGAGCATCTCACGCAGTCGCCATATCGCGGGAGACTCGCCGATGATGCCGAGCGCGTCGGGCTCGCCGAACGGTCCCCACTTGTCGGACGTGAAGAGGCGAGGGGGGGGAATGAGGGCATGACGCCGCCCACAGTACAGAACGAGCTCATCGCGCAGCGCGAGCACGTCGCCCGGCCCCAGCGTGGCCTCGTCGCAGCGCGTTCCATTCACCTCGAGCTCGCACTGGCCGATCCGCTCCACTCGGGGGGCGCCGTGCGCGAGGTGTATCCGGAGCTGGCGACGTGAAATGCCGGGAGAATCCAGCGGTGGGCGCTCGGCAAGGACACCGGGGCGCTGACGAAAAAACGCCACCCTCCGCTCCTCACGAGGCGAACCCGGACCGCGACCGAGGACGAGGGGCGTCCCGCTGTTCGGGAGCACCGCGATCTCGCCGACGCGCGCGGGTTCGTCCGAGGACCACGCGATCACGAGCACGGTGGCCTCGACGGGGGTCGCGTCGCTGGAGCGCCGTTCGTGCGGTCTGACGACCGTCGTCACCGCCCCGCTCGTCCCGTCGCTTCCCGACATGCGCCTCGCAGCATGCCGGAGACCGCGGCGTCAGGCTACCTCTTCGGGGCGCGCTCGACGTGGACGCGCCGGGGCTGCTCACCAACGGCGCCCTGCAGGACGAGGCGGTTCGGTGGAGCCGATTCGTCTGCGCGTGCGCCGCGCTGGCCCGTCACTTGTAGCAGTCGAGCTTCCGTCGCTTGTTTCCTTCGGCGTCGAAGTAGTAGGGCGGATCGCAAGGCGCGGGGCCGGGCCCGGTGCTCGAGGCGGTGGTGGGGGCGTCGTCGCTGGCTGTCTGCGACGAGGCGGTCTTCGGCTGAGCGGGCACGGCGACCCTGCCTGGCACCGCGCGGTCGCGCCGCGCGGCCGAAGGCTCCGGCGGGACCCGCGCCGCCGAGTCGACGGACGCCACGCTCGGCGCGAGCGCGGTCGTCTGCGACGAGGGCGCGACGGAGGGGGCGGCCGGCGGGGGAGGAGAGGGAGCCTGACCGCCCGCATCGGCCGAGGGAGGGGGGCGCGAGCTGTGCCATGCGAGCGCTGTCCCCGCGAGGGCGACCAGCGCGGTGAGCCCCAACAGCTTCGGCCGCGACGATCGCGCGACCGGCCGGGCGGCGAACTGGTGGGGCGGCGCGGTGACGTCCGAGGGCGTCGGTGTGGGGGACCGAGGCCGAGTGTCCGACTCCCCCGGGCTGGCACCCGGGCTGGCCGGGCCCTCCGGGGTCACGCTGAGGAGGCCGTCCTCGCGCGCCGGATCGAGGGCGCGGCGCATCTCGGCGGCGCTCTGCCAGCGCTCGTCCATCTTGGAGAGCAGGGCGCGGTCCACGACGTCGCAGAGGGCCGGAGGCGCATCGGGCGCGACCTCGCGCAGCGGCGCCGCGGCTTGGGTGGCCGCGAGCACCATCGTCATTTGGCTCGAGTCCGCCTCGTGGACGAAGCGTCCGGTGAGGGCCCGATAGAGCACCGCGCCCGCGGCCCACAGGTCCGTTCGGTTGTCGACCCGTTCGCACTCCCCGCGAGCCTGCTCGGGCGCCATGTACGCGGGGGTGCCCATCACGCGACCGGTCTCCGTCTTCTGCAGGTTGCCCCCCACGAGCCGGGCGACCCCGAAGTCGAGCACGCGGAGGCGCCCATCTCGCCTCTGGAGGAAGAGGTTCTCCGGCTTGATGTCCCGGTGCACGATCCCCTTCGCGTGGGCCGCCTCGAGCACGTCGAGCAGCTCAACCGTGAAGCGCACGGCCTCGTCAGGATCGAGCGCGCCGCGCGCGATCCGCGCGGAGAGCGTCTCTCCCTCGAGCAGCTCCATGACCAAGAAGACGGAGCCGTCCGTGTCCACGTCTTCGTCAATGACGTTCACCGCGCCCGGATGCTCGACCTGGTTGGCGAGGTGCCCTTCCCGCAGGAATCGCGCGCGGATCTCCGCAGAGGCTGACAGATCGCGGTTCAGCACCTTGACCGCGACCTTGTGGCCGTTCCGGTGCTTCCCTCGATACACCGTCGCCATGCCTCCGACGCCGATCAGGGCCTCGATGGTGTAGCGGCCGCACAGCGTCCTGCCGAGCCGGGCCTCTCGCTCTCTCCGCGCGTCTTCTTCACGGTCCTCCACGCCGCCCGAGTGTACAGGCAGGGCCCTCGCCTTCGGCACGAAGTTTCGGCTCCACGCGGCCGCGGCTTCCCAGCGGTCTTGGCCGTCAGAGCCGGTCGAGGAGCTCTCCGACGGCGGCCCGCGCCCCTCCTACGATCGGGCGTCCATGGCCCGCGAGCAGGTTCTCGTAAGCGAAGCCGCGCGCGTGGAACGCCCGCAGCGAGGCGTGCGCGAGCGCGAGGTCGCTGGTGAACGCGGGATACGGCAGGCAGAGCCCCTGCACGATCGTGAGGGGCGGTCGCGCGGCGAGCAGCATGTCCCCCGACAGCAGGGTCCGTGTCCGCTCGTGCCGGAAGAACACGGAGCCGTCCGTGTGGCCCGGCACCGAGTGCACACACAGGCCGGCCACCGTGTCGCCGTCCTCGAGCGCGCGGTCCACAGGAACCGTCCTCGCGGGCAGCACGTTCTCCACGTGGGCGAAGAATCGCGCGATCGGGTCGGCGCCGGGCGCTGGTTTCAGGCGCGGGCGGGGGACGAGCCCCTCGAGCACCCGCGCGTCCTCACGGTGGGCGTAGACCTTGACGCCGAACCTCTCTCGCAGAAACGAGGCGTTTCCCGCGTGATCCGAGTGCCGATGCGTGAGGAGCACGCCGGTCAGGTCGCGCGGGCCGAGGCCCGACCGGCGCAGCTCCCAGAGCAGCGTGGCGCGCTCGGCCCAGTGGCCGGTGTCCACGAGCCACCGATCGCCCCGCCCCCCATCCAGAAGAAAGACGTTCGAGACGCGGAGTCGAGAGAAGTGACGGATGCCCTCAATCACGGCGCCAGCCTAGCAGCCCGTTGATACGGAATCGGACCACGCGAGGCGTCGCGGGTAAGCTCTCACGAGACCCGCCGGGCTCGACGCGTCAAATGGGCGCAGGCCCCCGAGGTGCGCTACATTGGCAGATGGCCCGCTTCCGGGTCTGGAGGTCGACGCATGCGCCCGAGCTTGTCCATCACTCTCTTCGCGGTCGCCCTGGCGACGGCATGCGGCGCGGAGCGTCGTGCGACCTTCGACGACAACAAGGGGCCCACTGTGCCTGGGAGCGGGGCCGACGGCGGCTTCGTCGATTTCGGGAACGCGGCGGACGACGGCCTCGC
>CAZHGG010000168.1:0-9283 GCA_964531755.1 uncultured Polyangiaceae bacterium | reverse complement strand
CACGAGCTGCGCACGCCGCTGACGTCGCTGCGCGCCGAGCTCGAGCTCCTGGCCGAGGGCGCGCGCGCGCCCGACGAGGGGCCCGACGCCGCGGAGGGCGACGCCGCGTCGGCGCGGGCGCTCGGCGTGGCGCTCCGCAAGGTCGCGCAACTCCAGGCGCTGACCGAGCGGCTCCTCGTCCTCGCGACCCCGAGCGGGGGCGGGAGCCAGCACGAGGAGCTCGTGTCGCTGCGCGACGTGCTCGACGAGGCCCTCACCGCGCTGCCCGCGGACGACCTCGCGAGGATCGCCGTCTCCGAGGGGGACGCCGACGCGGTCGTCCGCGGGGACGCCCTGGCCCTCGGCATGGCCGTGTCCAACGGGCTCTCCAACGCGCTCAAGTACGGCGATCGCGTGCGGCTCGAGCTCGACCAGGCGAGCGACCGCGGGATCGTGGCGATCGAGGACGACGGGCCGGGCGTCCCCGAGAGCGAGCGGGCGCGGGTGTTCGCGCCGTTCGCACGAGGGGGCGGCGCGAGCGGCGTCCCCGGCCACGGGCTCGGGCTCGCGCTCGTGGCGCACGTGGTGAAGCGGCACGGAGGACGCGCCCGGCTCACCGCGCCGCGCCATGGCCCGCGCGGCGCGCGCCTCGAGCTCGAGTTCCCGCTCGCGGGGAAGCGCGACGAGCCCGCGCGCCCCATGTGAGTCGGCCTCGGGGCCCTGGTACGCTCGGCGCCCATGTCCGTCACCCCGCTCCTCATCGACCTCGCGACCCCCCTGCCCCCGCTCCCGACGACCTGCTGTCAGAAGGGCTACGGCCTGCTCTACCACCCGGTGGAGAGGGCGCTCTGGATGCTGGACTTCTCGGGGTCCCTCTGGCGCTGCCGAGACGAGACCTGGTCGCTCGTCTCGAACGCCGAGCACCTCATGCCCAAGGGGTACTCCCAGCTCTACTCGTGGGGCTTCTACTTCTACTGGGACGGCGCCCGCGCGGCGCCCGTGTGCTTCGCCACGGGCTACGGCGGCACCGAGCTGCCGGTGATGGGCGCGTGGGACGGGACGCGCTTCAAGGAGGTCGTCCCGAAGAAGGCGCTGAAGAGCTCGAGCCGCGACGCGTTCGCGTTCGACCCGGGGCGCCAGGTCCTCGTGCACTTCGTCTCCGCACGCGACGACGATGCACGCTACCCGAAGGAGACGCTCCACGCGCGGGAGCTCGACGCCAGCGGCGTGTGGCGCGACGTGGGTCCGGCGCAGGCGATGCCCGATCCCGTGGACATGATGGCCGGGTACGACGGGCGCCTCGGCGCGACCGTGTGCATCACCTCGGACGCGCTCGCGTTCGCGTGGGACGGCGAGACCTGGAAGGAGATCCCGGTCGAGGCGCGCTACCCCTGGTTCCCCTACGCCACGGCGCCCGCGCCCCGCGGCGGCGGGATGGTGTTCGCCTATTCGCCGCGCGAGACCGGTCAGTGGCCGGCGCACCTGCTCGTGCTCGAGGAGGGGAAGCTTCGAGAGCGGCCCGTCACGTCGCTCCACGCGTGCGGCGCCATGGCCTACGACCCCGACCGCGACGTGACGTACGTGCACGGCCCGTGGTTCGGCGAGGGGACCCTCCAGCGCACCCTCGGGACCTACCGCGACGGCGCTTTCTTCCCCGCGGGAGGCGCGTCGGCGGGCGAGCGGCCCTTCGCCGCGCCCGGGCACCTCTTCCGCGACCAGGAGCGCTCGACGCTCTACTGGCTGCGCGCGGCGGAGCCCGCGCGGCCGCGGGCGGAGGTGCTGCCCAAGGCGCCGCCGAGCGTCGCCCAGATGACGACCCACGCGGGCCTGCACGCGGTGGGCGGCGACGGCGCGGTCGCGCGCCTCGCGTTCGGCGGCGACGCGTTCGCCCGCCGCACGCCCGCGCCCAAGGGCTTCCCGCAACGCGAGTCCACGTGCCTCGGCGCGGACTACGAGGGCGATCGCCTGCTGCTCGTGAGCGGCGCGCCCGAGCGGTACGGCCCCTTCCCCAAGGACGCGTGGCTCTCCGTGAAGGGGAAGTGGGCGAAGCTGCCCCTCACCGGGGCGGCGCCGGCGCTCGCCGACGCGGCGGTGGTCTACGACGCCGCGCGGGGCGTGTGGATCCTCGCCGGCGGCCGCGACAAGTCCTACAAAGACGGCCAGAAGACCTTCGAGACCGACGAGAAGAAGTGGCGGTCGTACCCGACGCGCTTGCTGAACGCGAAGGGGAAGGAGACCGGCGCGAGGCACGTCGGCCTCATGGTGCACGACGCGCCCACGGGCTTGACCTTCTGCCTCGCGGGCCACTACGCGCACGATCGCGCGTACGTCTACGAGGGTGAGGGTGTGTGGCGCCTCCTCTCCGACGCGCCCGCCGGCGGCGCCTTCGACGTCACGACGCGCACGATCGCGTGGCGCGGGAGCGACGGCGTGACGACGCTGGACCTCGGCGCGCTCCTCGACGCGCGCGCGGCCTCACGCGGCGACGAGGCCAAGTCCAAGGCCTCCGTCGGGAAGGGCGCCGCGAAGCGCGCCGCGGCGCGCGCCGGCGAGTCCAAGGTGACCGCCGCGAGCGCGACCCGCGCGCCCGCCGCTCCCGCCGCGGTGTGGCTGCGCTACCAGGACGACCGCTCCGACAAGGTGTGGTTCGCGCGGCGCGAGGGGGCGGCGCTCGTGGTGCGCTTTGGCAAGCGAGGCGGCGCGCTCCAGGAGAAGACCACGGCTCTGAAGAGCGAGGCGCTCGCGCAGACCAAGCTCGACGCGCTCGTGCGCGAGAAGCTCGACAATGGCTACGAGCACGCGCCGGAGGGCGAGGCGATCGCCACCGTGCCGGGCCTGCGCGCGTTCCACGTCTCGCACGTCGCGCACACCTCGCGTGCCAAGGAGGGCGGCGCTGTGGCCGACTCGGAGGACGTGTGGGGCGGCGTGCCGCGCGGGATCTCCGCGCGCGAGTGGCCCGCGTGCGCGGAGTGCGGCGCGCCGATGATCCACGTGGCGACCTTCCATGCGCACCCGGACCGCCTGCCCCTCGTGAAGCACGCGGCGCTCATGGCGTTCGTCTGCGGGGGCGAGAGCTGCGAGTTCTGGGAGGCGGACACGGGCGCGAACAAGGTTCTGCTGCGGACGGCGAAGCAGCTCGCGAAGGCGACCTTGAAGGCCGCGCCGGCGGGCGCGGAGGTCGCGAAGGCCATGCGCCTCGCGTACCGCGAGGTCTTCGAGGTGGACACCGCGCGTGAGCCCAACGCGGCGAGCCCGGAGGCGCGCGACAAGGTGGGCGGCTACCCCGCGTTCCTCCAGTTCGACCAGGTGCCCGCGTGCCCGACCTGCGACGCGCCGATGCGCTTCGTGGCGCAGCTCGACGAGCACGATCTGAACTTCACGGGAGGCGGGATGGCCTACATCTTCGCGTGCCGCGAGGAGCACGCCGGCGCGCTGTTCATGCAGCGGTGATCGCGCCTGGCGACCCCGAGCGCGCGGCGCTCCGCGACGACCGACGGCGGGCCAGCCCCCGCTGCATGGAGCCGGTCGCGCCCTGGGCGCGCCTCACCCTTCGTCCTCGCCGTACGGGACGATCGTCACGGCGCGAAGATCCGGGATGGCGCGCTCGAGAGCCGGCGCGAGGTCCTTCGCGGCGCCCACGACGACGATCGCGAGCTCGCGAGGCTCGATCCGCGCGCGGGTCGCGCGGGACGCGCTCTCCGCGGTGACGGCCCGGACGCTCGGGAGATAGCGCGTCTGGTAGTCGAGCGGGAGCGAGAGCAGGATCACGTCGAGGGCGAGGTGGAGCCGCTTGAGCGGCGTGTCGATCTCGAACGCGTGGCGGCGCGTGAGGTGCCGCTTCGCGGCGGCCACCTCGCGCGCCGAGACGCCGTCCTCTACCCAGGCCTCGAGCAGCTCGAGCTCGAGCGCGACGCACGCGGCCGCGTCCTTGGCGGCCGGCTGGCTGGCGAGGCGGAGCGCGTGGCGCGCGCGCTCGACCTGCGCGTACGCGGAGGCCGCGTAGGACCAGCCGCGCTTGGAGCGCACCTCGCGCACGAGGCGTGAGGAGAAGGTCCCCCCGAGCACCGTCACGGCGACGCCGAGCGCCTCGTGGTCCACGTCGTGCGGGGAGCTGCCGAGCGCCCCCACGAGCACGTGGGTCTGCGTGCGCTCGGGCTTGTCGACGATGACCAGCGCGCGACCCTCGAGCCGCGGCGGATCGCCGAACGCGATCTCCCGCCGCGGCGCGGACGGGAGCCCCGCGAGGAGCTCCTCCGCGGCCCGCGCGGCCTCGTCGCGCGAGATGTCCCCCGCGAAGCCGAACACCACGTTCTCGCGCGTGAGGTGCCCGCGGTAATACCCCACGACGTCGTCCCGCGTGATCGAGGGCAGGGTCGCGGTGCGCCCGCGGGTCGGGCGACCGAACGGGTGGCCTCCGAACATGGCCCGGCGGAAGGCGCGGTACCCGAGGGTGGCGTCGTCGTCCGCGGCGCTCGCGAGCTCCGCGATCGAGATGCGGCGCAGCGCCTCGAGCTCGGCTCCCTCCATGGCGGGCGCCCCGAGCAGCTCGGCGAGGAGCGTGACCAGGGGCCAGACGTTCCTGCGGACGACCTGCGCGAAGACCGCCACGGTGGAGGCGCTCGTCTCCACCGTGACCTCGGCGCCGAGGCGATCGATGGCCATGGCGAGCGCGGCGGCGCTCCTCGCCGTCGTGCCCCGCCGCAGCATCCGCCCTGTGATCCGCGCGAGGCCCTCCTTGCCGACGGGGTCGAAGAACGACCCCGTGCGAAACGCGACGAAGATCGACACGAGCGGCAGCCCGCGCCAGCTCTCGACGACGAGCGGCGTCCCCTCGGAGCCCAGGCTGACCGCGCTCACGGCGTGACCGTGAGACGCCGCGCTCCGCGAGGCGCGAGGGACGGGCGCGCCGGCGTCATGCCTCGTCCCCCGGTGGGATGTCCACGAGGGCCGGCGGCTCCTCGCCGCGCGCGCCGTAGGGGAGGTACAGGCTCACGCCCAGATCCTCCTCAGGGACCCACCCGAACTTGTCGAGCCCGCGCTCTCCGTGCCAGTTGTTGGAGAGCGAGGTCTCGTTCAGGTAGTGGCGATCGAAGTCGAGCGGCCTCGCCGCGCGGAGATCGCGCTCGTCGTAGTAGTCGGCGCGCCGGAGCCGCACGACGTGCATCCACTTCGGCAGGCCCGACTCGAAGCCCTCCCAATAGTCGCCCGTCGCGAACTCGTCGGACTCCGCGATGTCGTAGCTCGTCGCGACGAGCGGGGAATACGCCCCCATGTAGGGGATCTCGTGGGCGGGCGCGCCCTGTCGGCTCGCGTCGATCATGTAGTATCCGGTCGGGCCCCAGTTCGTGTGGCGATCGAGGGCCTGGTAGAGGCGCTCCCTGCGGGCCTCGAGGCTCGGGAAGAGCTCGAAGAATCCCATGTCGGGGCGCGCCGCGAGCTCCGGCCTCCACCCCGCCACGGCGCCGGTCGTGCTGGGCGTGGAGGCCGCGAGCTCCCAAGCTACCATGTTGGCGTTCTTGGTCGGATCCGGGTCGAGCCCCGTCGACTCGCTCGCCCCCTGCCCCGCGAAGAGTCGGTAGTCGGCGAATCCCTTCTTCGTCGCGTCTTGATCGGTCAAATACAGGATCGGCCCCCCGCCCTCTTCGCGCGCCTGGCGCATCGCCGCGTGGTGCTCCTCCGGATAGAAGAGATACGCGCCCCACGCCGCGCGGCCCTGCCGGTAGCGCTCCTGGAAGGGGTGCGCGTAGTACGCCGCCCCGCGGCCGTTGGCGAGCGCCCGCGCCCCGCGGCGCGAGGCCCAAATGAAGGCGTTCGACTCGAGCCACAGCGGGGTGATGAGCTTGTGCCCGCGGAACGTGTACATCCAGTCGCCCGCGGCGCTCGATGCCCGCGCTGCCCGCGCGCTCAGGTGCTCCGAGAGCTCGCGCTCGTATTGCGCGAGATCGAACGTCGCGGGCCAGGCGGTGGCCCCGGTGAGGGAGCGCGAGCACGCGAAGAGCAGCTCGGCGTGGGTCCACGGCGGCACGGACCGCTCGGCGCGCCCGCCCTCGGGGCTCTCGAGGCCCTCCGCCACCAGCGCCTCGCGGCGCGCCGAGAGCACGGCGCCCATGAGCCCGACGAGCCGCCGGTACGCCGGGTAGCTGAGCTGACCGAACGGCTCGAGGTTCGCGTCGAAGCGGGAGAGCTCGCGAGGCCCTGGCGTGCTCTGCCGCGCGAGCAGCCCGAGCTTCGCCTCGAGCAGGCGCGGGTGGTCGCGGTACTCGCCCAGGAGCACCCGGATGAAGTTGCGAACACGCGCGTCGCGGCGGGCCTCGTCCCCGCCCGCGGCGTCGTCCTCGAGGCGGTACGCCGCCCGCCAGTCGGAGTAGCAGATGACCGACCGCCACCCGGGCGCGAGCGCGCGCATCGCCGCGCGGATCCGCGGGTGCTCCCATCGCACGCGGCGGACGAACGGCACGACGTCCTGGTAGACGGCGTACTCGGTCTCCCTCACCGGGCCCGCCCCTCCACGGGCCTCCACAAGTTTTGACGTCATGCGTTATCGGCCTTGCCCGACCCCAAACCGCGTGCTTGAGTGCCGCGGTCCAGCTTGGACGGAGGAGATTCCCATGCAGAAGACGACGGCGGAAGACACCAAGGCGCAGGAAGCGTTCGCGAAGCAGGTCGAGGCGGCGAACGCCGTCAAGATCAAGACGACCGTCAAGGCCGGTCGCGCGCGCCGCCGCTCGGCCGCCATCACCTACTGAGCCGCCGCGTGAGGCGCCTGGAGGGCCGCGCCACGAGGTCCACGTGACCGAAGAGGTGAAGGTCTACAGGCGCCATCCTCTGTCGCCGAGGCTGTTCCACCCGGACGCCCGCGCGCTGGTCACCCGCTTCCAGAAGCGGGGGCACCCCACGTACTTTACGGGGGGCGCGGTCCGCGATCTCGCCCTGCGCGTCTACCCGCGAGACGTCGACATCGGCACGCTGGCCAGCGACGAGGTGATCTCGGCCATCCTCGGCCTCCCGAGCCGCGCGCCCGGCCGCGTGCCCCGGGTCCTCCCGGACGAGCAGACGCTCGAGATCGACGTCTTCCCGATGCGCGATCCCCCCTGGATCGCTCCCAGAGACTGGCGAGCGAGGCCGAAGAGCGGTGATCCCTCGCGCGATTTCGCCGAGTCGTTCGATTTCACGATCAACGGGCTCCTCTACGATCCGGCCGCGGACACGCTGATCGACTACCTCGGCGGGATGCGCGATCTCGAGCTCCGCCAGCTCCGCAGAGTCGGCGACCAGCACGAGCTCTTTCGGAAGGATCCCGTCTCGATCCTCCGCGGCGTCACGCTCGCGAGCAAGCTCGGGCTGACGCTGGAGGCGCGCACCTGGGAGGGGATGGGGCGTCACGTGGGGGACATCGCCACCTCGAACCCGGCCAGACTCGGCGCGCACGTGATCAAGCTCTTGACGTGCCGCGCCGCGGGGAAGGCGATCGGCCTCATGCGTGAGCTCGGCGCGCTGCCCCTCTTCTTCCCGCCCGCGGTCGTGGAGCTGCTCTCCACCGAGGCGGGCGCGGGCCCGACGCTCCGCGCGCTCGACGGCGCGCCAAAGGCGGGGCTCCCGGTCGCGGTGCTCTTCGCGGCGCTGCTCGACGAGCCCGTGCGGCGCGCGTGCGGGCGGCGCGGCGCCGCTGGACGCGCGGAGATCGTCCAGGCCGAGGTGGCGGCCTTCGCCGCGCGGTTTCGCCTCTCGGCGCGCACGTGGAGCGAGGTGCGCGAGCTGCTCACGCCCAGCGAGGGCACGCACGAGGCGAGCGCGGCGAGCGCGGCGAGCGAGAAGAAGAAGAAGCGGCGCGCGGGCCAGGACGCCCGCGTCGCGTTCCGCGCGATCGTGGACGCGGTGCGATCAGAGGGAGCCGCCCGACAGACCGTCGGGTAGCTCGCCGCGCGACCAGTCGTCCTCGAAGGTCGTCGTCGCGACGTGCACGGCCGCGGGTTCGTCGACGAGCAGGCTCACCTCGCGGTTCTGGTCGAGCGAGGTCGGCGAGAGGTTGTGCGAGCCGACGAGCGCGCAGCGGTCGGCGACGACGAGCTTCGCGTGGAGCTCGAGATCGCACAGGAGCCGGACCGCGACGCCCCGCGCGAGGAGCCCGGAGGCGGTCGCGGCGTTGCGCTCGATCCACGCGGGATCGGCGAGGAGCACGCGGACGGCGACGCCCTCGCGCGCGCGCTCCGCGACCGCCTCGACGAGCGCCGGGTCCATGAGGCTCATCACGGCCAGATCGAGCCGCTCGCGCGCGCCGCGGACGAGCGCCTCGATCCTCGGGCGCGCGTTGACCGGGGAGAGCACCAGCCGGGTCTCTCGGGGCACGCGGAGGTCCACCGCCGGGTCGTCCGCCCAGTCTCCCTCGAAGACCTCGCGCAGGTCGGCGAGGTCCCGCGCGTCGCGATCGAAGGCGAGGTAGTTGCGCTCGCTCTCCATCGAATACTCGTTGAAGTTCGCGGACATGATGACGGCCTCGGCGCCGTCGCACACGAGCACCTTCGCGTGCGCGTGCGGGAAGCGCGCGGGCGCCGCGCGCACGTCGACGCCGGCCTCGGTGAGGCGCGCGATCGACGCCGCGTTCCCGGGCTGCCGGCCGTCGACGAGCACCCGTACGCGCACGCCGCGCGCGCGCGCCTCCGCCAGCGCGAGGGTGAGCGCCTCGTGCTCGAGCTCGTAGGCCATGACGAGCAGCTCGCTCGACGCGCGGCCGATGCGCCCGACGAGCGTCTCGAGGAGCCCGTCCGGACCGGTGGCGACCTCGGCCGGCGGCGTGCGTCCTGGGTCGGCGCGATCTGGAGCGCTCGTCGTCATCCTCGCGCTACTCTAGGCGAACCGTGACGGACGAGGAGCTCGAGTGCTGGCAGCGCGCGCTCGCGCTCTACGACTCCCTGACGGGCCCTGACTGGGCACACATTCCGAAGTTTCGCGCGCTCGTTTGCGCCATCTCCGGCGCACGCGAGGCGCGCGGGTTGACCGCGGTCACGTCGCACGAGAGCCTGCTCGTCTCCCCGTATGATCGGTATCCCGACTGGTTCGAGGGCCGGAGAGTGGCGCTCTATCCCCTCGCGGACGGTCGAGTGCGGGTGGTGTCGTATGGAGAAGGCTCCGCTCGCGGCGAGGCGCTCACACTCCCGGTGGGCGACGCGCTGGAAGAGGTCCTCCGACGTCTTGCCCGCTTGTGAGAGCCCGCGCCCTCGGCTTCGTGCCCGAGGCGCACGTGCGCGCCCCAGCGCGACGCGACCCCCGGCGCGCGGCGCGCCGACCCGGCCGGCGTCTCCTCAGG
>CAZHGG010000167.1:9098-9330 GCA_964531755.1 uncultured Polyangiaceae bacterium | reverse complement strand
CGAGCGACCGACCCGATCGACTGACGTTGGCGCCAAGTGCTCGATATCTCATGCCAGGGCCCGCCGGAGGCGACCGACGTTGACGCCAAGCCATTGAAATCACGTGCGCGTCAGCCCCCGGGCCCACCCCCGCCCGTCCTTCCGCGCCCCCCCACCCGGGCGAATTGCAGGGCCGCCTGGAGCCCGACGGGTCCATCACCGTGGGGTTCGGCGAGGAGGAGGAGGCCCCGGC
>CAZHGG010000167.1:0-9088 GCA_964531755.1 uncultured Polyangiaceae bacterium | reverse complement strand
ATCTCGTGACCAGCCGCCCGCGGGGCGACCGACGTTGACGCCAAGTCCTTGAAATCACGTCGACCGCGCCGCCCGGGCGCCGCCCCCTCCCGTCCTTCCGCGGCCCGCAACCCGTGCTAAGTGCAGGGCCGCATGGAGCCCGACGAGTCCATCACCGTGGAGTTCGCCGAGGAGGAGGAGGCCCCGGCCAACCTCCGCGGGGCGCGCCGCCTCTTCGTGGTCGGCGGCGGGCGCGGCGGGGTCGGCAAGAGCCTCGTCGCCGAGAACCTCGGCGTGTACTTCGCCCAGCTCGGCAAGTCGGTCGTGCTCGTCGACGCCGATCCCACCGGCCCGAACCTCCACGCCCATTTCGGCATCCCCGCCGCCCGCCACCCCCACGACCTCGAGGAAGACGGCAACGCCGCCCTCAAGAAGGCCCTCGTCAGCACGGTCGTCCCCGGCCTCCAGCTGTTGCCCGCCCCGGTCGACGCCCTCGCCCCGCCGCCCACCCTCCGCGGCGGCCGCAAGGTGCGCTGGCTCTCTCGGCTCCGCGCGATCCCCGCGGACGTCCTCGTCGTCGACGTCGGCCCCGGCGCGAGCCCATTCGCGATCGACATGATGCTCTCGGCCGACGTGCCCATCTGCGTGACGGTGCCCGAGCCGCCGGCGATCGAGACCACCTACCGCTTTCTCCGCGCCGCCTACCGCCGGGCCCTCCGCCGCGCGCTGTCGCGTGATCGCTTCCGCCTGAACATGCTCGAGCGCGCCCTGGCCGACTTCGGCTTCCTCCCGAAGCCGCTCGAGCTCGTTCGCGCCCTCGAGAAGATGGACCGCGGCCTCGCCCAGCTCGCGTGGGTCGAGGCGAACCGCCTCCGCTTCCAGCTCGTGGTCAACCAGACCCGCGTGCGCACCGATCTCGAGCTCGGCCCATGGATGAGCGAGCTCGCCCGCCAGCACCTCGGCGTGTGGCTCGACGAGCTCGGCAGCATCGAGCACGACGACACGGTGTGGGTGGCCGTGCGTCGACGGAGGCCGCTGCTCACCGACGTCCCCACCTCGAAGGCCGCGCGCAACATCGAGCGCATCGCGCGCCGCGTGGTCGCGCTCACCGCGCGCACCGAGGTCTTCGCCGCGCCGCCCCCGATCCCCGACGCGAGCCCTACGCTCTACGCCGCGCTTGGCACCTCCCGCTCGGCCAGCGACGAGGAGATCCGCCGCGCCTGCAAGCGCAAGCGCGAGATGTACGCCACCGACGGCCTCTGCACCTCGTCCCTCCTCAGCGAGGCCGAGCTCCTCCGCGAGCAGGCCCGCCTCGAGGAGGCCTACGACACGCTGCTCGATCCCGTGCGCCGCCGCGCCTACGACCTGTCCGCATACCCCGAGCGCTCCGACTCGACGCCCGAGATTCTGCCGCGGCCCGCGCTCGACGCCGAGCAGCTCCAGCTGAAGAACGAGCTGCTCCGCGAGATCGGCCCCGAGAGCGAGTTCTCCGGGGCCCTCCTCCGCAAGGTGCGCGAGTCGCAGGGCGTCGAGCTCGTCGACATCGCCGCCCACACGAAGATCACGAAGGGCCACCTCGAGGCCATCGAAGAGGAGCGCTTCGCCGATCTGCCCGCGATCGTCTACGTGCGCGGCTTCGTCACCGAGCTCGCGAAGTTCCTGCGGCTCGACCCGGTGCAGGTGCAGAAGACCTACCTGCGCCGCATGCGCGAGAACGCCCCGTGAACCGGCAGCCGCGCCCCGCAGGGGCGAACGAAGGTCGGCGAGCGCGCGCCGAAGGCGAGGTGGCGGCGTGAGCGGCCCCCCGAGCGACGCGGCCGACTCGGCCCCAGCGCCCTCGCCCAGCCCGACCGAGCGCCCGCGCGGCCCGTTCGCCCGCGGCGACCTCGCCTTCGGGGTGGCCCTCTTCGTGCTCGCCCTCGTGCCGCGCGCGTTCGCCACGCACGCCTACGCGGGTGAGCCCGTGTGGGATGGCCACTACTACGAGTTCGGCGCGAGGCGCATCGCGGCAGGCCTCGGCTACTCCGACGATCTCACGATCGGCGGCCAGAGCGTGTGGCACCCGTGGTGCCACTACCCGGTCGGCTACAGCGCCTTCCTCGGCCTCGTGTATTGGCTCTTCGGCGCCAAGCTCTCGGTGGCCAACGCCGCCAACGTGGTCGTAGGCGCCCTCGTCCCGGTCGCGACGTGGCGCCTCGGCGCGACGTGCCTCTCGCGCGGGCGCGCGCGCGCTGCCGGGATCCTCACGGCGCTGCACCCGGGGCTGGTCCTCTACTCCGCGCTCACGATGAGCGAGCCGCTCGCCTCCGCGCTCACGCTCGCCGCGTTCACGTTCGCCGCGCGGGACGGCCGCGGGTCGCTGGCGCCCGGGAGACCGCGCGCGCCGACGCGCGGCCTCGCGATCGCCGGGTTCCTCCTCGGGCTCTCGACGCTCGTGCGGCCCACTGCGCTCCTCTGCGCGCCGTTCCTGCTCCTGACCGCGTGGCCGAGCGGGACAGGCTCGCTGGCCGCCCGCCTCCGCGCGCAGGGTCGAGCCGTCGTCATCGCCGCGGCCACCGTCGCGCTCACGACGCTGCTCCCGGTGCTCCCGTGGACGGCACGCAACTGCCGCGTGATGGACGGGTGCGCCCTCGTGAGCACCAACGCCGGCTGGAACCTGGCGATCGGCGCGTTCCCACGCGCGACGGGCCGCTTCGAGACGCTCCGCTCCGCTGACGGCTGCCGCGAGGTGACCGGCCAGGTCCAGCAAGACCGCTGCTGGCTCGCGTACGGGCTCGGGTGGGTGCGGCGCGAGCCCGGGCGGTGGCTGGCGCTCGCGCCCAAGAAGCTCGCGTACACGTTCGACCACGAGTCGTTCCAGGTCGAGTACCTGCACGAGGCCCGCCCCGCCGCGTGGCCTGACGACAAACGCGCCGCCGCGCGGGATCTCCTGTCGAACTTCCACCGCGTGCTGCTCGTGTGTGCGGCGTTCGCGGCCGTCGCGTTCGCGCCGCGGAGGCGCGCGCAGGTAGCCCTGTTGGCGGGCCTGTGCCTGCTCGGCTACGCGGTCTCGCGGGCCGCCTCGCCGACGCTTTGGCCGTTCGCGGTGGCCGCGAGCCTGCTCCCGTTCGTGCCCGTGCCCGGCCGACCGGAGGCGCGGCCGGGGCTCCTCCTCGCCACCTCGCTCCTGCTCACGACGGCCCTGGCCCACGCGATCTTCTTCGGCGAGGACCGCTACCACATCGTGGCGTCACCGGCGCTCGCGCTGCTCGCGTGCGCGGCCTTCCGACACCCGCGGGGGCGGGCGCGCGGGGCGCTGACACACTGAACGATAGCGGGCTGACAGCATCTCCTCCGCACGATAGAACAGGGTTCGCGAAGTTCGTGGGCGACTCGCCCTTCTATTCGCTCACCTTCGTGCCGGCCACGCGATGGCGTGCGCCGCGAACAAGGGGCGAAAGGTGTTGTTCGAGCCGAACTCGGGATTGGCTACTTCGCGCACACGGCGCAGCTCGTGAAGTTCCCGACCGCCTACTTCGGTCACCCCAAGCTCAAGCGCATCTACGGCACGGCGCGAAGGTGGTGCTGAAGGCCCACCGCTACCTCGGCTGAGGCGACACGCACGATCTGCGCGCGGCGCGCAGCTTCTTCGTGAGCGTGACGGCCACGCCGCGCGCGCCTCGGTTGGGTACGTCGCTTGCACCAAGCAGCGTCTCCGCGTCTCGGCCGCGGCACGATCTCGGACGCTTCATGACCTTCGTCACCTTGAGGAGGGGCGCTCGGCGCCACACACGAGGTCGCGCATGACCCGACGCCCCCCACTGCTCGCCTCGACGCTGGCGTCGCTCGCGTGCGCCGCGCTGGCGCTCCTCACCAGCGACTGCGCCGAAGAGGCCCCCACGGCCGCGCGGGGCGGCGAGCACTACGCGAAGTACTGCGCGTTATGCCACGGCGACGCGGGCGAGGGGTACCGCGCCGACGACGCGCCCGCCCTTCGAAACGCGACGTTCCTCGCGCTCGGCACCGACGCCTTCCTCGAGCACGCCGTGCTGCGCGGCCGGCCGGGCACGACGATGAGCCCGTGGGCCAGCGACCGCGGCGGACCGCTCGACGCCGCGGGCGCGCGCTCGATCGTGCTCTATCTGCGCGGCCTCACGCCGCACACGCCGGCCGATCCCTCCGGCCTCGAGGTGCGCGGCGATCCTGCCGCGGGCGCGCCGGTGTACGCCGCGCGCTGCGCCGAGTGCCACGGCGCGCGGGGCGAGCACGGTCGATACGTGAACCTCGCCAACCCCGAGCTCTTGGCGAGCGCCAGCGACGGCTTCCTGCTCCGCTCGATCGAGCAAGGGCGCCCGGGCACTCCCATGCCGCCCTTCGCCGGCGCGCTCGCCCCCGCGGAGCTCGCGAACGTCGTCGCGCTCATGCGGTCGTGGCAGCGCCCGCCGGACGGGCCGCTCCCCGCCCCGCCGCGCCCGGGGCAGCTCACCGACGTGCTGCTGAACCCGACCGGGGAGAACGCGAGCTTCCCCGGGGTCGCGCGCTTCGTGCCGGCGGACGCCGTGAAGTCCGCGCTCGACCAGCGGCGGCGCCTCGTCCTCCTCGACGCGCGCCCGCCCTACGACTACGCGCGGGCGCACGCCACGGGGGCCGTGAGCGCTCCTTTCTACGAGGTCGCCGACTACGCCCCCGAGCTCCCCCGAGACGCCGCGATCGTGGCCTATTGCGGCTGCCCGCACGCCGAGTCTGGGCAGGCCGTCGACACCCTGAAGGGAATGGGCTTCTCGACGGTGTATGTGCTCGACGAGGGCTTCACCGTGTGGCGTGAGCGAGGGTATCCCGTCCGCGGCGGGGCGCGGCCGTGAGCGTCACGAAGAGAGCGCGGCGCCGCGCGCGCCCGGAGGAGCAGCCGTGAAGACCATCATTGAGCCCTTTCGAATCAAGTCGGTCGAGCCCATTCGCATGAGCACGCGCGAGGAGCGCGAGGCCGCGCTCCAAGAGGCGGGCTACAACCTGTTCGCGCTGCGCTCGCGCGACGTGATGATCGACCTCCTCACCGACTCGGGCACCGGGGCGATGAGCGCCGAGCAGTGGGCGGCCCTCCAGCGCGGCGACGAGAGCTACGCCGGCTCGCCGTCGTTCACCCGGTTCGAGGGGGCGGTGAAGGAGCTGTTCCCCTTCAAACACGTGATCCCGACGCACCAGGGCCGCGCCGCCGAGAAGATCCTCTTCTCGGTCATCGGGGGCCCCGGCAAGGTGTTCCCGAACAACACCCACTTCGACACCACGCGCGCGAACATCGAGCACACGGGCGCGCGCGCGCTGGACCTCGTCATCTCCGAGGGGCGCGTCCCCTCGCTCGAGCACCCCTTCAAGGGGAACATGGATCTCGCCGCGCTCGAGGCGACGATCCGAGAGCACGGCCCGGAGAACGTGCCCGCCGTGATCGTCACCATCACGAACAACTCGGGCGGCGGCCAGCCGGTGAGCCTCGAGAACCTGCGCGGCGTGCGCGCGGTGTGCGACCGCTACGGACTGCCGCTCTTCCTCGACGCGTGCCGCGTCGCGGAGAACGCGTGGTTCATCCGCCAGCGCGAGGCCGCGTGCGCGCACATGAGCGTGCCCGCCATCGTGCGCGAGGTGGCGTCGCTCGCGGACGGCATGACCATGTCGGCGAAGAAGGACGGCCTGGCGAACATCGGCGGTTGGCTCGCGGTGAACGACGACGAGCTCGCGCGCAAGTGCCGCAACGTGCTCATCCTCACCGAGGGGTTCCCCACGTACGGGGGCCTCGCCGGGCGCGACCTCGAGGCTATCGCGCAGGGCCTCGCCGAGGTCGTCGATCACGACTACCTGCGCTACCGCGCGCGCTCCACCGCCTACCTGGGCGACGCGCTCCTCGCAGCCGGCGTGCCCATCGTGGTGCCGACGGGCGGCCACGCCGTGTACATCGACGCGAGGGCCATGCTCCCGCACATCCCGCCGCTCGCCTACCCGGGGCAGGCGCTGGCAGTGGAGCTCTACCGAGAGGGCGGCGTGCGCGGGTGCGAGATCGGCACGGTCATGTTCGGGCGCCAGCCCGACGGGAGCGAGCGCCCCGCCGCGATGGATCTCGTCCGACTCGCGATCCCGCGCCGCACGTACACGCAGAGCCACGTCGACTACGTGGCCGAGGTGGCGCGCGAGGTGGCGGCGCGGCGCGACACCCTCAGCGGCTACCGCATCGCCGAGGAGCCGCCGCAGCTCCGGCACTTCACCGCACGGTTCGCGCCTGCGTAGCCCCGCCGCGCGTCGCGCCCCTCACTCGCGTGCATAGTACATGCGACAGCGTCCGCCGCAGACGCGGCCGGCGCGCCCGTGTAGGCTGGTGGCCCTTCGCCGCGGAGGCCACTTGCACGTTCGCGTCTTCCCCCCAGCCGAGGTCACCAGCACGAACGAGGCCGCCGAAGCCCCGCCGGGAGAGGCAGGCCTCACCCACGCCGACGTGGAGGAGATCTGGGGCTCGGTCGTGCGCCTCTACGAGACGGGGCTTCACCCGGCCATCGCGCTGTGCCTCCGCCGACGAGGCAAGATCGTCCTCAATCGAGCGATCGGCCACCTGCGCGGCAACGCCCCGCGCGACGCTCGCTCGCCGGGCGCGACGCTCGTGCCCGCGCGGCACGACTCGCTGTTCAACCTGTTCTCGGCGTCCAAGGCCGTCACCGCGATGGTCGTGCACCTGCTCGACGAGCGACGCCTCGTGCACCTCGACGACCCCGTCGCCGAGTATGTGCCCGAGCTGGGCCGCCATGGAAAAGAGGGCATGACCCTCCGGCAGCTCCTCACGCACCGGGCCGGCATCCCGGCGGTGGCGGGCGCCGCGCTCGACCCCGCGATGGTGGGCGACTGGGACCGCGTGCTCGCGACGCTCTACGAGGCCCGACCGCTCTCCGTGCCGGGCCGTCAGCTCGCCTACCACGCGCTGACGAGCGGGTTCGTCTTCGGCGAGGTCGTACGCCGCGTGACGGGCCGCGACATCCGGCAGTACCTGCACGACGAGGTGCTCTCCAAGCTCGGGTTCGCCACGTTCAACTACGGAGTCCCGACGGAGCGCGTGCCGGAGGTGGCGCAGAACGCGTTCACGGGCCTCCCCGCCGTGCCGCCGCTCGCGTGGTTCCTGCGCCGCTCGATCGGCCTCGGCGCGCCAGAGGCCACCGAGCTGTCGAACGATCCGCGCTTCCTCACCGCCATCGTGCCCTCGGGGAACGTGATCGGCACGGCGGAGGAGGCCTCGCGGTTCTTCCAGCTCTTGCTGGACGAGGGCGCGCTCGGCGGCGAGCGGGTGTTCGAGCGGCGCACCGTGCGCCGCGCCGTGGCGGAGCAGAGCCACCTCGAGATCGACTCGTTCCTGGGCCTGCCCGTGCGGTACGGGATGGGCTTCATGCTCGGACGAGACGGCTTCAGCCCGTACGGGCCGCACACCGAGCACGCCTTCGGGCACATCGGCTTCACGACCGTCGTCACGTGGGCCGACCCCGACCGCGACGTCGCCGTGGCTCTTCTCACGAGCGGCAAGCCCGTGATCACGCCGGGGCAGGTGCGGTGGCTGCAGATCGCGCGGGCGATCTCCCGGTGCTGCGCGCGGGGTCAGGGCGACGCGCGGCGCGCGCGCCTCGCCTAGCCAGGCGCGGTCGATGCAGACTGCAGGGATCTCCGGCGAGCCGGTTTTCTTGCGGCGGGAGGGCACCTCCCGCGGAGGCCGCGAGCTTGACACGGACGCCGCGTCGGGAGGATCCTATCGGGGGGCGTCTCCCGCCCCCTTAGCAAGAGAGATCGCCGTGCGCCGCCATGCAAAGCTTGGGTCCTGCCTCCTCGCAGCGGCCGTACTGGCCATGTCAGGCTCGGCGCTCGCCCAGGCCACCCCGTCGGCGGCCGACCTGCAGTCCGCCCGCGCCGCGTTTCGCGAGGGCATGCAGCTGCGCGCGGCAGGGAAGACCGCGGAGGCGCTGCGTCCGCTGCGCACGGCCCACGAGCTCGCGCACACGCCCATCACGGCGCTCGAGCTGGGCCGCACGCTCGTCACCCTGGGCCACGTCGTCGAGGGCACCGAGCTGCTCCTCGAGGCGCAGCGCCTCCCGAAGGCCTACGACGAGTCGGCCAAGGGGGCGGCTGCGCGGGTCGAGGCAGGGAAGCTCGCGGCGGAGAGCGGCGCCAAGATCGCCACGCTGCGCGTGACGCTCCATGGCGCTTCTGCCGAGGCGCAGGTCAAGATCGACGGCGAGGTCGTCAAGCTCGCCGTGCTCTCGCTCGGGAGAAAGCTCGATCCGGGCCCACACACGGTGGTGGCCGCGAACCCGCGCGCTCCCGAGGCAACGGCGAAGGTCGACCTGAAGCCGGGCGAGACGCAGGACACCACGCTCCACCTCGAGCCCTCGCCCGTCGTCGCGCCGCCGCCCGTCGTCGTCGCGCCACCGCCGCCCGTCGTGATCGTCCCGCCGCCGGTGGCCATGCCTGTCGCGCCGCCGCCCCCAGAGCCGCCACCCAGCACCACATGGCGGACCGTGGCGATCGCGGGCTTTGGGGTCGCCGGCGTCGGCGCCGTGGTCGGCGCCATCACCGGGGGCGTCGCGATGGGCGCCGCGAGCGCCGCCGAGAAGGGGTGCGCTGGCACCACCTGCCCGAGCGACACCTTCAGCCGCATCGAGGCGGGGCGGGGCGCCGCGCCCGCCGCCCCCCGCGCCGGCGCGAGCGGGGGGGGCGGGCGCGGCGGGGGGGGGGTCGGGCTGCTCATGAAGCCCGCGGCGCGTGAGCAGCGTCCCGCTACAAGCGTGAACGCCGTTCACGTCGAACCGTGGCTCTCGACGACCTCGGCGGGCATGAGAGGGACGTTCTGACCATGCGCGACCGCTCCCGCCTCTGGCCTCGTTTGTCACGCTTGCCGCGCGGCGCCCGCGTCTCGCTCGCGCTCGGCCTCGGCGCCGCGATCGCGTGCACGGCGTGCGCCGCCCTCGTGGGGCTCGACAAGGACTACACCGACTGCGGCGCCTCCCCCTGCGCAGACGCCGCGACGACGCCGACGCCCGACGTCGCGACGCCGCCCCCAGACGCGAGCGACGGCGCGACCGACGCGCGCGACGCGGCCGACGCGAGCGAC
>CAZHGG010000166.1:0-9334 GCA_964531755.1 uncultured Polyangiaceae bacterium | reverse complement strand
CCGGAGGATCGCAACGAAGCCCGTGCCGATGCGGCGGCGCGCGGGCGACGGGAGTTTATCAACGGGCTGCTACGGCACGGTCGACTCCGACTTCCGCAGCGAGCGCTGGGGATTGCGGAGGCGCCCCGGCTCTCGGCTTCCCCCGGCGAGTCCAGGTGTGCCATCCTCGCGCCATGGGAGGTTCGGTCTATTTCATCCCGCTCGCTCGCGGCCCCGCGGACGAGGCGACGAGGAAGGCGCTGCTCGAGACGACCTGGGGCGTGCTCGCGCGGCGAATCGACTCCCTCGCCAAGAAGAAGGGCCTCCGAGACATCACCGGCGCGTACCTGGCCATGGAGTCCTCGGACGGCATCGACGACGGGAGCTGGTTCGCGGACGAGTGGAACATCACGCTCTCGTTCGGCGACGCGGCCGGCCTCTGCGTCGGCGAGGCCGACGCCTCGTACCACTGGGCCGAGCTCGTCACCCTCGAGATGTGGGACGTCCTCGCCGAGCGCGTCCGCGCGCACGGCGCCGAGCTCGGACCCAAGCCGCGCGCGCTCGAGGACGCGCTGGCGAAGAACACGGACCCGATCTTCTACTTCGGGACCAAGCTCGCGGTGACGACCGCCGACCCCACGGCGGGCGACGACCACGAGTTTCGGGTGTTCGACTCGGTATACCCCCTCTCGAAGGTCCCGGCGGCCGACCGCGAGCGCGTGCGCGGGCTCATCCGCGAGGGCCGGTGCGCGTGCGATCTCTGCCAGGCGCTGCGCGCGAAGCTTGGGCTCCCGCTCGCCCCCGAGGCCGCGCGGCCGCCGAAGAACACGAAGCCCAAGGTGGCCGCAGCCAAGAGAGCAGACAGCGCCGCCGCGCCCGCGCACGCCGAGCCCGCGTTCGACCTCGCGACCGCGCCGGTGCGCACGGCGCTCGAGGGCAAGGCGCTCCTCGCGTCTCCCGGCGAGGTCGTGATCCTCGATCTTGCCGAGCGGTGGTTCGCGGGCAAGAAGCCCTCGCCTGCGCTCCGGCGCGCGCTCCCGTCGATGCCTATCCGCGCGCTCGGGCTGTACCACCAGCGCATGCGCGAGCTCTGGCCGGAGGTGTACGAGCTCGCCGACCTCGAGATCTTGTCGCTCTACGACACGAGCCTCCCGCGCGGTCTGCCCCCCGACATCGGGCGGCTCGGGAAGCTCCGCGCGATCGACCTCGGCTGGAACTCGTCTTCGGCGACGTGGGATCCGGCGCTGTTCCGCATTCCCTCGCTCGAGGGGGTGCTCGGTGTCGGCGGCGACGAGCCGCCGCCCGATCTGCTCGCGCGGCCGCTCTCGATCCTCGACATGGGAGCGTGGCGGCGCCCGGGACCGAAGGCGGCGCGCGAGCTGCGGCTCGAGGCCGCGATCTATCCCGACTGGCTCCTCACGTCGGAGGACGTGGCGCGGATGCCGCTCCGCTTCTTGTGGACGTCGAAGATCGCGCTCCCCGAGGGGAACCCGCTGGAGACGCTCGCCCTCGACGGCGACGAGCCGCCGCGGTGGATCGCCGGGCTCCCCGCGCTGCGGCACCTGCACCTCTCGGTGAAGCGCCTCCCCGACTGGCTCCACGAGCTGTCCGGGCTCGAGACCCTGGTGGTCCACACGCACCGCGCGACCGCGGACGCCCTCCGCCCGCTCGAGCGCATGTCCTCGCTCCGCCGGCTCGGGCTCTTCGCCCACGACACCGCGTCGCTGCCGCTCGACCTCTCGAAGCTCGAGCGCCTCGAGCTCCTCGCGATCAGCAACGGCCCGAAGCGCTGGGCCGACATGCCACGAGGGATCGCGACGCTGCCCGCGCTTCGGCGCTTCTTCACGTCGATGCTTGGCGCGGGCGAAGAGGCGAAGGCCAAGCGCGACGTCGCCGCCACCGTGATCGACGGCAACGTGCTCCGCCTCTGGAACCCGTTCGACCTCTACGGCGCGCTCTCCCCGCCGGGCTCGGCGGCGCGCCTCCTCGCGCGCTTCCGCAACGAGCACTGGCTCGACGACCTGCGCTAGCGAGCCAAGGCGGAACCCAGTTCCGCCGATCCTGCCGAAGGCGGGAGCCGTGGGATTTCGGGCTCGATTCAAGTGAGCACCGCCTTGGCGCAAGCGCGATGCGCTCCGCAGCGGCCTGCGCCGTCGCGTCTCGAGCGCTACGCCGTGGTGGGGTCGATGCCCCGCTCGCGCAGCGGCGCGAGCACCTTGTCGTCCATCGAGCGCTTCGCCAGCGCCAGGTACGCGCTCGACTCCATCCACGCGAGCGCGGCGCCGGAGGTGTCGGTGCGCGACGGGCGCTTGCGGATGTCGGCCCACTGCGCCTCGATCGCGTCGGTGGCCAGGCGCGCGTGGCGGGAGAGGTGCGCCCGATCCGCGTCCGTGAGCTTGTCGTCGGCCCAGTCGAGGAACGCGAAGCCGAACGTGCCGTGCGAGGCCTCGTCGCGCACGATGCGCCCGAGCACGGCCCGCGGCAGCGGGTGCTTCGCCGCCTTCCACGTGCCTCGGAGGAGGGGGATCGAGAGGGCCTCGCCCACGCAGAAGAACCTCACGGCCAGCTCCGCCGCGCGGAGCAGCGGGGGCGTGCCGGGCGCGGCGTCGAGCACCATCGCGTCGGGGTCGTGCACGATCTCGGTGCCGCCGCCGAGCTCCATCGCCATGCGCGCGCACAGCTCCACGTGCACCATCTCGTCGAGCGGGAAGCGCGAGGCCACGCCGATGAGGTCCACCGGCGCGCGGCACTCGATGAGCGCGCGCAGGGTCGCCGCGCACGCGATGGCGGTGCGGTGCTCCTGGAAGGCCGCGCCGGTCCACGCGCGGCGGCCCGCCACGAGCTGCTCCTCGGGGATGCCGGAGAGGTCGAGCGTGCCCCACGGCATCGCCTCCACCTCGGGGCGCATGCGCCGGTAGCGGCGCTCCATGCCGCCGCCGTAGAGCTCGAGCTCGAACAGCTCAGCGCCCACGGCGGCCCCCCGCGAGATGCGTAAATATGCCTTGTAGATTCAACTATTTGGCCTTTGGCATCGTCGGCTTGGGGCGGTCCTGCGGCGGAGGCGGCATGAGGTTGCCCGGTGGGTGGGTCGGGCCGGTGGGGTGCGGTGACACCGTGACCGTCGGCGTGGGCTTGGGCTTCGTGGGCGGCGCGGCGTCCGCGGGCGAGGTCTCGATCGGCGCGGCCCCCGCGTCGACCTCGGTGGGCGGCGCCACGAGGTTGCCCGACGTGACCATCGAAGGGGTCGGATCGGGCGGGGGCGCGACGAGGTTGCCCGGCGGGTACGCGTCGCGCTTCTCGCAGGCGTAGAGCACCGACGCGACGCCGATCGAGGCGACGAGGAGCTTGCGGCTTTGGACGACGCGCTTCTTCATGCGACGAGCCTACCGGCTCTCCCGGGGCGACGCGAGGCCTCTCGACGCGCGCGCGTTCGTCCTGCGCCGCTAGTCCTTGCCGCCGTCGCTCGCGCCGCCGTCGTCGCCGGCGTCCATGGGCGGCGGAGGCACGAGGTTCCCCGAAGTGGGGGGGACGTCGGGCGCGGCGTCGCGCGGCGGAGGCAGCGCGTCGGCGGGCGGTGGCACGAGGTTGCCGGAGGTGACGAGGTTGTCAGGTGCGGCGTCGGCGGCGCCGTCGGCCCCCGCATCGGTGCTGGCCACTTGCCCCGAGCACGCGACGTAGCTCACGGCGGCCACGCCCAAGGACGCCACGAGGAGCTTCTTGCCTACGATGGTGCGCTTTTTCATGTGCCCACGCATCGTGCCACACCTCGGCCGCGCGCGCCCGCCGCGCGGCCGAGATCGCCGCCGCGGCTGCGCCGGTCCTTGACCCGGCTCGGCGTAAGGTGGCACCCTGACGGCGCCTCTCGTCCGCCGGCCGCGGCGCGCGCTCCGACCGAGCCCGCGTGAGCGACGCAGTCGAACGGCGTCCTCGCTCGTCGCTCCGGAGCCCGAATGTCTGAATCGCAGCAGCGCTACCGCGTCCTCCAGAAGCTCGAAGCGGGCGGCATGGCGGAGGTCTTTCGCGCCGAGAGCGAGGGGCTCCAGGGCTTCAAGAAGCAGGTCGCCATCAAGCGCGTCTTGCCCGACCTCGGCAAGAAGAAGAAGTTCATCTCGATGTTCTTGGACGAGGCGCGCCTGTCGGCGCAGCTCTCGCACTCGAACTGCGTGCAGGTCTTCGACATCGGCGCGGGCGACGGCGCCTACTTCATCGTCATGGAGTTCGTCGACGGCGCCAACCTGAAGGCGATCGCCGAGTCGATGAAGAAGCAGAACCGCGAGTTCTCGGTGCAGGCCGCGGCCTTCATCGCCCTCGAGATCTGCAAGGGCCTCTCCTACGCGCACGAGGTCCGCGACGAGTCGGGCGCGCCCCTCCACATCGTGCACCGCGACATGTCGCCGCCGAACGTGCTCATCACGAAGTACGGCGAGATCAAGATCGTGGACTTCGGCCTCGCGAAGGCGAGCTCGCAGCTCGAGAAGTCCGAGCCGGGCATCATCAAGGGCAAGTTCTCCTACCTGTCGCCGGAGGCGGCGATGGGCCAGGAGGTCGACCTCCGCACCGACATCTACGCGGTGGGCATCATCCTCTGGGAGCTGCTCACCCAGCAGCGCCTCTTCCTCGGCGAGACCGACTACCAGACCGTCAAGAAGGTCCAAGACTCGGTCATCCCGTCGATCTCGCAGATCAACCCGAAGGTGCCCCGCGAGCTCGAGCGCATCCTCAACAAGACCCTCTCCCGCGATCCCAACGCGCGGTACCAGACCGCCCGGGAGCTCGGCCAGGAGCTCGCGCGCTTCCTCTACACGTTCGGCGCGCCGGTCAGCACCTTCGACATCGCCGAGATCGTCACCGTCGCCATCCGCGACCGCGAGAAGGTGCGCGCGCCGCAGGGCTCGAAGATCGACAAGCTCATCGAGGAGGCGCTGTTCGAGTTCACCTCGCTGAGGGACGACGAGGACTCGGGGCACCCCGCCGCCCAGGCCGAGGGCGTGCAGCCGCTCCACGGCAACTCGTTCGTCGACCCCACGAACTGGGCGAACGAGCTGAACCTCGGCGCCGACCTGTCGCGCTCCACCTCGACGCTCGCCGACTCGCTCCCCAACATCGCCGACGGCAACCTGTCCGCCCTCGAAGACCACGAGCCGCTGCAGGTCGCCTCGAGCCAGAACCCGCAGGGCGTGGCGTCCGGGCCGAGCGCGCTGCCCGCCTCCACGCCGGGCCCGGCGACCCCACCGGCGGCGCTCGTCCCGGCCGCGCCCGCCAAGAAGGGCGGCGTGGGCGCGGGCGCGATCGGCCTCGTCGTGACGGTGCTCCTCGCCGCGGCGGCAGGCGCCGCGTATTTCGGGGGCGTCTTCGGTCGCAAGTAGCGGTGTGCGGCTGCAACCCTGGGCTCTGCGTCGGCCTGTCCGCGCCGCGCTCACCTGCAGAGCGGGCCGGTGCCGGGGTCGGTGCACCGCTGGCCGGCCGGGCACGCGTCCGTGCGAGCCACCTGCCCGTCCTTGCAGGTGAGCCAGCCCGTGCCGACGGCGTCACACACCGCGCCGTTGGCCTTCCCCTGGCAGGGGCCGCGCTTCTTGCCCTTCTTGATGGCCTCCGCGCCCACCCAGCCGAAGCGCCCCTCGATCCTCCCGAAGACGAAGATCATCGTGCGCACGGGCTTCGTCCCGTTCAGCTCGAAGAGCGAGATCCGGAGCAGCGTGCGCCGCTCGGGGTCGACCGAGCGCACGCGCTGGAACCCCAGCGCCATCGGAGTGACCAGGAAGGTGTCGGTGGCGGCGCCCCCGAGCAGCGGGGTCTGGTAGGCGAGGTTCAGCGTGTTGCCGTCGCGGAGCAGGTAGTCGCGGGCCTTCTCGCTCACGTTCGGCCCGCTGCGCGGCCGAATCTTGAGCTGCGCCCACGCCGGGAGGCACCGGGTGGAGTCGTACCCGTCTTGCGCGCAGCCGTAGTCGCTCGCCGACTTCACGACGTAGTCGGTCTCCGCGAACGCCGCGCTCGACCGCGGCGGCGTGTCGTAGCGCTTGAAGGCCCTCTCCACGATGTTGGCGGCGGGGATCCAGCTCGAGCCGCCGGCGTTGCCTGGGCGCGGCGCCGGTGAGATCCCGACGTCGAACGCGTACACGTACTGGCGTCGCTCGCTCGACCCGTCCACGACCATGGTCTTCAGCTGTCCGAAGTTGACCTTCACGCACGGGTGCCCGCGCTCGTCCTTCACGATCGCCCCGGAGGGCGAGAGGGCGTAACAGCTCCCGAGCACCCGGCCCCGGAGGTGTCCCGCCCCGTCGTAGATGGGCGTGTCGGCGAGGACACCCCACTTTCCGAGCTTCTCGATGAGCTCGACCCGGGTCTTCGGCCCGGTCACCCGGCGGAGCGCCTGCATCGCGGCCGGCGGCAAGTACCGGTTTCGCCCGGGCTGGCTGTTCGGGAACTGACAATTATAACGCGAGCCCCTGCACACGCAGCTCGCGCCGAGCGGGTTTCGCGCGCAGCCGTACGAACGGCTCCACCACGCGCGCGCGGCCCCACTGGGCATGTCAATCGGCGCGTCCCGCAGCGACACCGACGAGAAGTCGGGCCCCGTCTCCTGCCCGAGGCCGAGCGGCGGGTCGGGGAGCTCGTCGGGGACGCTGGGGTCGAGCTCGGCCTGGTCGAGCAGGTCGTCTGGGGCCGACCCCTCTTCCTGTGGCTCGGACCCGGCCGGCCACGCGAGGGCGTCGTACTCGGCCTCGCTCGCGGCCTCGTCGGCGACGAGCTCGTCGGCCGTGATGTCGAGGTCGAGCGCGGCGAGCTCCGGGTCGAGCGTCGGCGCGGCCTGGAAGGGGCTCGGCTCGGGCGACGACCCCGCGCCGCAGGCCACGAGGGCGACGAAGGTCGAGAGGAGGAGCCCGGAGCCGAGGACCAGACGCATCGCCCAAGTGTAGCGGGATCGCGGCCTCGGGCGAGGCTCACCTCGGCCTCCGTCAGCGGAGGCGCGGCTTGGTCTTCGGGGCGCCCGGAGGCAGCGGCCGGCCGTCGAGGCCCTGCCACGGGAAGACCGAGTGGCTCGGATCGCTGCCTTCGCGGCCCGCGCGATAGGCCACGAGGCCGAGCTGCTCGATGTCGCGGGGGACCATCTCCCACGCGTAGTCGAGGCACGGGTTCTTCGCGTTGCCGAGCCGGTCGAACACGCGCCGTCGCTCCTCGAACGACAGCCGGAGCCAGGTGCGGAACGTTCGCTCCGTGGCCTCGACGCCGCGGTGGACGCAGTAACAGTCCATCAGGGTGAGCTCGGCCGGGGCCGGCTGCCAGCGTGAGGCCTCGCGCTGGTCGGCGACCTGCGCGTTCATCTCCCAGAAGAAATCGTGCACGCGCTCGTCGAGTCCCGAGAAGTCGAACACCTGCGGGTAATAGGCGGTCGGCAGCACGTCGGAGACGGTGTACGAGTGGTTCGTCCGGCACTTCGGCTGCCAGCGCGCTCCCTGAAATCCGTCGACGTGGCACGGGGCCTCGCGGTGGAGCGACTCCGCGAGGACCCAGCGCTGGTCGATCGTGAGATAGGCAAAATACTCCCGGTGGTGCGGGTTGTGGGCGTGCTCGAAATCGATGATCCGCGCGACCACCCCCTCGAACTGCGCGAGCGCGCGCGGGAGGCGGTAGTCGTCTTGGTCAGGGAGCTTGATGGGCATGTCGAGCACACGCGTGGCGCCGGGGCGCGCGAACGTGGCGAGCTCTTCGCCTTCGAGGAGCCCAAGCGAGACGGGCCTCCGAGGTCGGGTGAACTCCTGAAGGTCGAAGACGCCGTGGAGCCCGCGCAGGACCGGCTCGTCGCTGCTCACGCCCCTGGCCCGCTCAGGGCGCGCGTGGAGCACGACGGGATCGGCCGGGTCGAAGAGCGGCAGCTCGTAGCGCTTCCCGCGGTACGTGACGTGTTCGATCCCGAGCACCCCAGGGGCGAGGACAGAACTAGACGGGCTCGTAGTCATGGGGACCCTCGGCTCCTCGCTCGGCGAACCAGCGCCTCGCCGCGTCGAGGTGGAGCGGAAACGCGAACACCTCCGCGAGGCCACCCGGCCCGAACACGAGGCCCCGCTCGAGGGTCTCGGGGTTCGGGGCGAAGGCGCCGAGCTTCCCCTCCTCCATGGGGTCGCCCGCGAGGAAGAGCAAGACCCGGTTCGGTCGCGGCTCGGTGGAGGTGAAGCCGAAGGGGCGCAGGCTCTCTGGAGCCACGCTCACGTTCGTCTCCTCCCGCACCTCGCGCGCGCCGCCCTCTTGCACGGTCTCGTGGTCTTCCACGAAGCCCCCCACGAGCGCCAGCAGGCCCCGCCGCGGCTCGATGCCGCGCCGCACGACGAGGAGCCCGGTGCGGTCGCCCTTCACCACGGGCTGGAGCACGACCGCCACCGGGATGGGGTTCGACCAGACGGTGGTGGCGCAGTGGGGGCAGGTGCGCGGGTAGCCGACGGGCCCCGTCGGGGCGGGCATCGCGGCGCCGCAATACGAGCAATACGAGTCTTTGCGGAGGGTCATCGAGCGCACCTTTCGTCGTCGAGCGTCACGTCGCCGGGGTCGGCAGCCGGGTTTGGCAGCAGGGCGGAGAGCCTGTCGAGCGTCGCCACGTTCTCAAGGGCGGCCGTGTCGATGGCGCCGACCCGGACATCTTGCATGAAGGCGCGGAGCTGCGCGACGTAGGGGCTCTCCGGCTCGAAGGCGAGCGGCACGAGCGGGCCGCCGCGCGCCCTGTACCCGAGCTCGCCGCCGCCGCGCGCGCCGAGCGAGCCTGCGCACTCGAGCTCCCCGAGCGGGCCGGCCACGACGAGCCGGGAGAGCGCCCGCTCGCGCACCGACACCGAGACGTGGGCGACGGCGCCGCCCGGGAACTCCAGCGTGATCTCGGCCGCGCGATCGGTCGCGCCCTCGACGAAGAGCCGGCCCGACACCTCCCGCGGCGGGCCGCCGAGCAGCCACATACACAGATCGAGCGCGTGCGTGCCGAGCGCGGCCATCGCGAAGAACCGCGCGCCCTCGCCGCGCGCGCGCCACCCGTCGGTCTTCGGATCGGGCCACGCCCAGCGCACGTACACGTGCCGCGGCTCGCCCACGCGCTCCGCCATGGCGGCGCGGAGCGCGCGGTGGCCCGCGTGGTGCCGCAGGTGATACCCGGCGACGAGCGCCGTCCCCGCCGCGCGCGCCGCCTGCCACGCGCGCGCGGCGCTCGCGGCGGTGAGGCCGAGGGGCTTCTCGACGAGCGCGTGGAGGCCCGCGCGCGCCGCGGCGATCGCCTGCTCGACGGTGAGGCCGTCGGGCGTGGCGAGCACGATCGCGTCGCACGCGCGCGAGGCCACGAGCGCCTCGAACGAGTCGAACACGGGCGCCGCGAGCC
>CAZHGG010000165.1:0-9341 GCA_964531755.1 uncultured Polyangiaceae bacterium | reverse complement strand
GCCCGCGTCGCTCACGTGTGGCCGCGCTCGTGGGCGGCGCGTGGCCCCTCCGACGGCGCCGCGCTCACCCGAAGCTTCAGCGCGTTCCGCGCTGGCGTGCCGGTCGGCGGGCGGGCGGTGTGCGGCGCGGCCGAGGTCGCCCTGCCCTCAGGCGAGCGCGTCGCCGCCGTGGTCGTCGTCGACGCACACGGGGAGCTCGGGGCCCTGAAGGAGCGCTCTCGGGTGGGCGAGTGGCTCACGATCGAGGCCGCGCTCGAGGGCGACTTTCGCGACGCGTACGTGATGGTGCGCGGCCCGGTCGGCGCCCCGCGGCGCCTGCCGGGTGGTTTCGTGCAATCTACAGGTAAAGTCCGGGCGACCTTCGCCCCAGACACGCCGGGGGCCTTCACCGTGCAGGTCGTCGGCAGCACCGACGCGGGGCCCCGCCCTGTGCTCGAGGCGCGCGTGTTCGCGGATGTCACCCCCACCTACGCCCCCGAGCCGCGGGACGAAGTGACCGCCGGATTGGGCCCGGCCGACGCACTGTTCGACCTCGTGGGTCGCCTCCGCGTGGCCGAGGGGCTGCGGCCGCTCGCGAGGGATCCCCGCCTTGACGCCCTCGCGCTCGCCCACGCGCGCGCGATGGTGGCCAGCCGGCGCCTCGCTCACGACACGGGCGCGGGCGATCCACGCGCGAGGGCCGAGGCCGCCGGGCTGCGGCCGGCGATCGTCGGCGAGAACGCCGCCACGGGGCGTGAGATCGCCGGCCTGCACCGCGCGCTCGCGGAGAGCCCCTCGCACCACGCGAACCTCCGCAACCCCGCGTTCGACCGCGTGGGGGTCGCGGTCGTGGCCGACGCGGCGGGCGCGCTCTGGGGCTGCGAGCTCTTCGCCGGGGGTCTGCGATGATCGGCTCCCGGTCGGCGCGCGCCGCGGCGGCCGTCGCCGCCCTCGCCGCCCTGGCCGCAACGACCGCCTGCGCGCCGGCCCCACCCGCCGATCCCACGCAGGCCGTCGAGCGCGCGGATCTCGCGTCGTGCCGCGCCGGGCCGCCCGGCGACGCTCACGTGACGGTCGTGTTCGGCGCGAGCGGCGAGGCCCAGTCGGCGATCGTCGACGGCGGACCGTGTGTCGGTACCCCCACCGCGCGCTGCATCGAGGAGAGGCTCCGCGCGCAGCGCGTGAAGCCGTTCGACGGGCCTTCGCGCAGAGTCGCCCGCACGCTCCACCTCCGGTGATCCCCCCTGTCCCGCGCCTCGCCCGCCTCGCCCGCCTCGCCCGCCGCCCGATGCTCCCGCACGCGTACCCCATGCACCTCAGGACCACGACCCGCCAGGCGGCGCTCCTCGGCGCGCCTCTGCTGCTCCTCATCGCGTGCTCGAGCGAGCCAATCGGCGGAGAAGGGACGCCCACGCCCACGACGCCCGCCGCGCCGCCGAAGCCCGCCGTCGCGGGCCCCAACGTCGTCGGCACCGAGGGCATCGCGGAGTGGGACGCGCTCGGCACGAAGTCCGAGGTGACCGCCTTCCGCACGCTCTACCTGCACCAGTCCGTGGGCCAAGATCTCCAGGAGGGCGCCGCGCGCGTCGGGTTCAAGTTCGAGTACTACGGGCCGAACCAGGCCGACCTCAAGCCCGGGCTGAACGGCGGCATCTTCGGAGACGTCGGCCCGGTCGACAACGGCAAGCCCATCGAGAAGATGGCCGTGGTGCGGCGCGTGCTGCTCCGCCACCGCGCGAGCCTCCGCGTGCTCTCGTTCAAGCTCGGGTACGCCGACGTGCGAGACGACGACCTCGAGGCGGTGCAAGCCGAGTACGCGAAGCTCGTGGCCGAGGTGAAGAGCACCGGCGTGCGCTTCGTCCACGTGACGCCGCCGCTCGTGTTCGACGCCGCCGAGAACGCGCCGAAGATGCGCATGCGGACGTTCATGCTCGAGCGCTTCAAGGACGACGTCATCTTCGACCTCCAAGACATCGAGAGCCTCGACGGCGGGACGCGCTGCGAGAAGGGCGGCGTGTGGCACATCTGCCAGGCCAACCGCTCCACCGCCGCGTGCCCGAGCAACGACCAGGGCATCGACGGCGACGGCCAGGGCCACCTCTGCTCGACCAAGGCGGCCGAGTTCGCCAAGGCGATGCTCCTCGCCATCCACCGCGCGGGCGCCCAGAAATAGGCCACCGGCCTGAAGGCCAGCGCGAGGGAAACCTCGGAGAACCCACGCGAAGCCCGCCGGGGGCGGGCTTTCCCTTGGGATCGCGTCAGGTGGCGACGAGGAGCGCGCGCCGCTACTGCTTGCTCTCGCTCATGATCTTGAACTCGACGCGACGGTTCGCGGCCCGACCGGCCTCGGTGTTGTTGTCGTCGATGGGCTTCTCCATGCCGTAGCCGTGCGCCTCGAGGCGGCTCGCGTCGATCGCGTGCTCGGTGAGCCACTTCATGACCGAGTCGGCGCGGTCCTGCGAGAGCTTCTTGTTCATCGTGGCCGAGCCCTTGTTGTCGGTGTGGCCGTCGATGGTCATCCGCGTGATGCCCGGGTTGGCGACGAGGACGTTCGCGATCTCCTGGAGCATCGGGAAGCTGTCCGGGAGGATGCGCGCCGATCCCGTGGCGAAGTGCACCTGCTGGAGGACGCGGATCTGGCCCTGGTCCATCTTGATGAACGACGGGCAGCCGTTCTTCGCCGGATCGGTGTTCGGCTGGCCAGGCTCGCGCGGGCAGGCGTCTTGCGCGTCCGCGATGCCGTCGCGGTCGTTGTCGAGATCGGGGCAGCCGTCGCCGTCCTCGAAGCCGTCCTTGTCCTCGGGAGCGTCCGGGCACTTGTCGGCGGAGTCGGGGATGCCGTCGCCGTCGCGATCGGGCGGGACCGGGCAGCCGTCGTTCGGATCGGCGCCCTGGTGGTCTTCGGGCTCGTCCGGGCAGGCGTCGATCTCGTCGGGGATGCCGTCCTTGTCGCGATCGGGCGCCTTGGGATCGACCTTGAACTTCTCCTTGCGCGTGGGCGCCGGCGCGACGGAGTCGAAGATGGGCACGTACGTGCCGACCATCGCCACCACGCGGAGGTCGGTGGCGCCGTAGCCCATCGCGATGCCGCGACCCGCGCTGAGGCCGGCCCAGTAGTGGTCGGCCGGGCCGAAGCGCATGCGCCCCTCGAAGTTCGCCTCCATGACCGAGTTGTTCGCCGTGAAGGTGGTCGGCCCGGTGACGGCTGTGTCGGTGAGGCCGGTCTGGCCGAAAATGTTGAGCCCGAGCCTGTACTTACCCGACTGAAGCGGGACGAACCCGCCCACCGCCCACCGCCACTCGGTGCCCACGCCCAGGCCGTTGCCCCGGCCCGGATCGTTGATGCTGCTCTCCGGCCGGAAGTGGACGCCGGTGTTCCCGGTGAAGATGAAGGGACCCGCGGCGGTCTCGGCCAGCACGAGCAGCATGGCCGCAGGCCGACTGTCGGCGCCGAAGTTGGTCGTGGTGCCCGTGGGCGCGAACACGCTGGCACCGACGCCGAGCGCGTGCTTGCGGTTCTCGGAGCGCAGCGCGATGGCGCGCAGGTCGACCCGCAGGTCGCCTACGGCGGGGCCGGTCGGCGTGTACGTGGTGGTCGAGCCGCTCGCGCCAGTGATGGCGCCGCCCGCATAGTCGGGGACCGCGCCGTTCTGGAAGGGCGTGAAGGGGAAGGTGACGCCGAGCGCGAAGCGGTCGAGGAAGTGGAACCCGACGCTGCCGTACAGCGTGAACTGGTTGTGGATCGCGCCGGAGCTCGACCGGTTCTTCGTGGCCTTGTCCGTCGTGATCGTGGAGGTGCGCAGCGGCCGGAACGAGTAGCCGATCGCGAGCTGGCCATAGAGGATGGGGCGCTGGTTGGTGACGGGCCGGAACACCGCGACGCCGTCGTCCGGCCCGCCAGGCACCTCGAGCCTGTCGAGCTTGAAGGTGCGCTGCTGCGCCGCCGCCCCGCCCGCGAGCCCGCCAACGGCGAGGAACGTCGCCAACCCGAGCCCTACCGAGACCTTCCTCATGCTGCTCCGCCTCATGCGCGTATCGCCTCCAACCCGCGAGCGAGGACCGCCCGAGTTTCAGCCGGGCGAACGACCCGAGCCGAGCCCGCACCGTACACCGCTTCGACCGTGAGAGGACGAAGGAAACGGCGCCGCGCGTTCGCCGAGGCGAGCGCCCACGCGCCGAAATGTGCGACCGCTCCCTTGACGTAGGCGCGCGCCGGTGCTTTCTTCCGCGGCCCCCGGGAAGAGGCCTGTCGCCGCCCCGGCCACGAAGCGAGAAAAAGTCATGAAGCGCACTTACCAGCCCCACAACCTCCGCCGGGTCCGCACGCACGGGTTCCGCGCCCGCATGGCGACCACGGGAGGCCGCAAGGTCCTCGCGAACCGCCGCCGCAAGGCTCGCCTCCGCCTCGCCGTCACGACGTTCAAGAAGTAGCAGCGCGGCGCCGAGAGGCGCCACGAGGCGCGGTCCCCCGCGCGAGCAAAATGTCGGCCTCCGCCCCCACGTCCGCCTCCCCGAGCACCTTCGGGAAGGAGCGGCGCCTCGCGCGGAGGGCCGACTTTTTGCGCGTCCAGGCGTCGACCTTCCGCGTCGGCACGCGCTCGTTCGTGCTGCTCGTCGCCTGCCGGCCGAAGGCGCTCGGCGACGCGCGCGTGGCCGAGCCGCCCGCGCGCCTCGGGCTCACGGTAGGCAAGAAGGTCGGCGGGGCGCCGGTGCGCAACCGCGTGAAGCGGGTCTTGCGCGAGTGTTTTCGCCTGTGGCCGGCGCCAGGCCTCGTGCCGCCGGGCTTCGATCTCGTGGTGATCGCGCGGGGCAGCGCGGCCGGGCTCGACCTCGCGCGGGCGCGCGCCGAGCTCGAGCCCGTGGCCCGCCTGTTGGCGCGCCGCTGCGAAGAAGCGCGGGCGGCCCTGGCGCGAGCCGAAGCGGCGCCCCATGTTCCCCCGGCTCGATGATCCAGCGCCTGCTCCTCGGCCTCGTGCGCGCCTACCAGCGCTTCCTGCGGCCCGTCCTCGGCGGTCACTGCCGCTTCGAGCCGTCGTGCTCGCGGTACGCCGCCGCGTGCCTCGAGGCGCACGGCGCCGCCCGGGGCAGCTTGCTTTCGGTCGTGCGCGTGTGTAAGTGCCACCCTTTCCACCCCGGCGGCTACGACCCGCCCCCTCCCCGCCTCCCACGCGCCGGCGCCGGAGGGGCGTGACCCCCGCCTCGGCGGGCGTCGCCCGCCGGACCGCCACCGAGCTTCGAAAGCAGACTCATGGATCGAAATACCGTCGTGCGCTGGGTGGTCATCGCGGCCGCGATCTTCCTGTTCATGAAGTTCGGCATGCCGCTCATCCAAGGGAAGGACAAGCCCCAGAGCGTGCCGGCCGAGACCTACGTCAACGCCCCCGCGTTCGCGCCCGACCTGCTCGACCCGCGCGCCGACGGCAAGCCCGCCGAGGCGCCGCCCGAGGGTGAGCTCTGCGACCTCGTGGGCAACCGCTTCGAGGCGCAGCTCTCGAGCCGCGGCGCGGCGCTCGTCCATTTCAACCTGAAGGACCAGCAGTACGCGGGGAGCGGCGCCTTCGACATGTCCACGACGCCGGACCACGAGCGCTGGCGCAGCCTGCGGACGCTCTTCCGCGCCGAGGGCGCGAACGACCAGCTCAAGTACGACCGCTTCCCCTGGAAGCTGGAGCGCGGGGCAGACGCGGCCGGAAAGAAGAGCTGCACGTTCACCTACACGGACGAGCTCGTGAGCCTCACGAAGACCGTGCGGGTCGGCGCGCGCCCCTTCGAGCTCGAGGTGACCACCGAGGTGAAGAACCTCGCCGACGACGCGAAGACCCACAGGCTCGCGATCGGCATGTACGCCTTCCGCCGCAACGAGGAGGTCTCCGGGCACCTCGGGCGCGTCTCGCCGTTCCAGAGCGAGCTCGTGTGCGCGCAGGGCAAAGACGTCACCCGCAAGAACAAGGACGACTTCAAGGACGGCTGGCAGACCGTGCAAGGCGCCGATCGCTTCGCCGCCATCTCGAACTACTACTTCGCCCAGGCGCTCGTGCCCACGGTCGAGGGCGGCTCCGCCGACTGCTCCATCCTCTCGGAGGACTGGGTCGCGGAGGGCCAGAAGCGCGACGACGACAAGGCCGGCGCGGTCTACCACGCGCGCCTCAGCTACCCGGCGCGGAGGCTCGCCAAGGGCGAGACCGCGAAGTACACGCAGCTCGCCTTCCTCGGGCCGAAGGAGCGCGACGTGCTCGCGGGCGCGACGCGCGGCGGCAGCGTGGCGGCGGTCACCACGCCGGGCTTGAACGACCTCATCAACCTCGGGTTCTTCTCCCCGGTGGCGAAGGTGCTCATCTCGTTCCTCGTGTTCCTCCACGCGAAGGTCACGTTCGGCAACTGGGGCCTCGCCATCATCTTGATGACGCTCTGCGTGCGCCTCTTGCTCTTCCCCCTCACGTGGAAGTCGATCAGCGCGACGGTGGGCATGCGCAAGCTCAAGCCTGAGGTCGACGCCATCAACGCGAAGTTCGCCGACGACGCGCAGGCGAAGAACCTCGCGATGATGGAGCTCTGGAAGAAACACGGCGTGAACCCGTTCGGCGGGTGCCTGCCGCAGCTCGTGCAGATGCCGGTGTGGTTCGCGATGTACACCACCCTCCAGACGGCCGTGGAGATGTACCACGAGCGCTTCCTGTGGTTTCGCGACCTGTCGGCGCCCGATCCGTACTACGTGCTCCCGATCGTGCTCGGGGGCTTCATGATCCTCCAGCAGCGGATCGTGCCGCAGCAGCCGGGCATGGACCCGGCGCAGCAGAAGATGATGATGTGGCTCATGCCGGGGATCTTCACCGTCATGATGCTCTTTCTCCCGGCGGCACTCGGCGTCTACATGTTGACCAACAGCGTGCTCGGCATCGTGCAGCAGCTCGCGGTGGAGCGCTTCGCGCCCAGCGGCGGGCCCAAGAAGGGGAGCGCGGGGAGCGGAATCGTGGTCGAGGAAGTGCCAGCGACCAAGGTGGAACTCGGCAAGGGAAAGGCGTGAGACAGATGACTGACGGTGAGACGACGACCCCCGGCGCGGATGCGCAGAGCCAGCGCGCGGTCGGCTTCGTGCGCATGCTCCTCGAGAAGATGCAGATCGAGGCCGAGGCCGTGCTCGCGCCGGACGACGGCGAGGGCTCCGCGGACGAGATCCGCATCGACATCGAGGGCCCCGACGCGGGCCGAGTGATCGGCAAGCGCGGCACCGTGCTCGAGGCGATCCAGTACCTCACGACCCGCATCGTGCACCGCCCCGGCGACGCGCGCCGGCACGTGCAGGTCGACGCCGAGGGTTACCGCGCGCGCCACGAGGACCAGCTCGCCGAGATGGCGAAGAAGCTCGGGCAACGCGTGGCGAGCGAGGGCAAGGTCATCACCTTCGACCCCATGAGCGCGCGCGATCGGCGGATCGTGCACGTCGCGCTGAAGGACGTGACCGGCGTGCGCACCGAGAGCCACGGAGAAGGCCCCGATCGCCGCGTGCAGATCATCCCGCTGAAGTCGGGCGCGTAGCCGCGCGCCGCGCCCGAGCCCTCGACGGAATGCCTGTAAGATACACGAACATCGACGGCACGACGCCGGACAAGGGCCCCGCCGACCTCCTCAAATGGCAGGTCGGCGATCGCCTGCTCGGGCGTCGGCGTCGGCACGGCGCACCGTTCGTGACGCCGCACCGCCCGAACGACGGGGCGCGGGTGCGCGCGCCCGAGGCGAGCCTCACGTGGGTGGGACACGCCACGTTCGCGATGCGCCTCGGGGGCAAGCTCGTCCTCACGGACCCGGTGCTCGGCGATCGCATCCAGGGCTTCGTGCGCCGGCTGTCGCCGCCCGGGCTCGCGCTCGCGGACCTCGGCCACGTCGACGTCGTCACGGTGTCGCACGACCACTTCGACCACATGGACCTGCCGTCGCTCCGCCGCATCGGCCCGCGCGCCACGTACGTCGTGCCGCTCGGGTGCGGCAAGCTGCTGCGCGACGTGGGCCTGCCGGACGTGATCGAGCTCGACCGGTGGGGGGAGGTGACCCTCGGCGAGCTGCGCGTGCGCCTCGTCCCCGCGCAGCACTGGTGCATGCGCGCCCCGTGGGACCGCAACACGCGCCTGTGGGGGGGCTTCGTGTACGAGGGGCCGGAGGGCAAGGCCTACCACGCGGGTGACACGGCCTTCTCCGAGCGGGTGTTCCGCGAGATTGGCGAGCGCGAGCCCGGCATCGACTGGGCGATGACCCCGATCGGCGCGTACGACCCCGAGTGGTTCATGAAGCCTCAGCACATCGGCCCGGCGGACGCCGTGGAGGCCTTCTCGCTGCTCGGCGCGCGCACGTTCGTGGCCATGCACTGGGGCACGTTCCGCCTGACCGACGAGCCCACGGGCGAGCCCCCCGAGCTGCTCCGGGCCGAGTGGGACCGGCGCGCGCTGCCCCACGAGCGCCTCTGGATCGCCGACCTCGGCGAGACGCGCTCGCTCACGCGCGCGTAGGGGACGAGCCGCCGCCGCCGCTCCGCCCGGCTTCGGGCTTCTTTACAGTCCGCGCGGTTGACCAGACGACGCGCCAGCGCAACGCTTGTCCGACGCGTGAGGCAATCTCGCCCACGCGGTCACGAGCCCCGCCTGCAGCGACAGCGCAGGCGAGCGGAGAACAGAAACATGCATCCTGCATTCTATTGGTGGTGGAAGAACGTGCGCAACGGCGAGCGCGCGCGGTGTGGTGAGTCGGCCAGCGCGGACCCGTGCGGCGGGCCGAGGTCGTGCGGCGCCGGCGGCTTCGGGGGGCGAGGCTTCGGTCACGGCGGCGGCGGCGAGGGCCGAGGCCCGGGGCACGGCGGTGATGACCCCTTCGGGGGCGGGCCGTTCGGCGTGCGGAGACCGCTCCGGTTCCTCGCGGTGAAGCTCGAGCTCCGCGACGAGCAGGTCGAGGCGCTCGCCAAGGTGCTGAACGAGCTCAAGACCGAGCGCGCGCAGGCCGAGGTCGATCACCAGCGCACGATCGCGGCGTTCGCGGACGCCCTCGAGGGCGAGGCCTTCGACGCGACGCGCGCGGCCGAGGGGGGCGCCCTCCGGGTCTCTAGCGCCGAGCGGCTCCGCGACGCCGTCGTGAAGGCGCTCGGGCGGATCCACGCGCTGCTTGACGAGCCGCAGCGGAAGAAGCTGGCGTACCTCATCCGCACCGGCACCCTCACGCTGTAGCGGCGGCGCACCCGCCTGCCGACCGACGCCTGGCCGACCCCTCGCGCGCTCGACACGCTCGAACCGGCAGTGAGCCCCGAAGGGGCGAACGAAGGTCCATGGCGAGCCCGAGCCGCAGGCCAGGTCTCGCCATGAACGCGCGCGGGGGTTTGG
>CAZHGG010000164.1:7489-9362 GCA_964531755.1 uncultured Polyangiaceae bacterium | reverse complement strand
GACGCGCCCTCGCCGCCGCGCGTGCCGAGCCCCGAGGCCGCGCCCCCGCCGGGACCCGACAGCCCTGGCCTCGGCGCGCCTTACCCCATCGTGCTGATGCACGGGATGGCGGGCTTCGAGCAGCTCACCGTCGGGACGATCGGAGTGGAGTACTGGGCCGGCGTGCGCGCAGAGCTCGCGCGCGTAGGGGAAGACCAGGTCTACGTCACGGAGGTGAGCCCCTACGAGACGAGCGAGGTCCGCGCGCGCGAGGCGGCCGCGCAGATCGACAAGATCCTGGCGAGCACGGGGAAGAAGAAGGTGGCGCTCATCGGGCACAGCCAGGGCGGCCTCGACGCCCGCGTGCTCGCGAGCCCCGCCGGCCTCGACTACGGCGCGAAGATCGCCTCGATCACCACCATCTCGACCCCGCACCGCGGCAGCTACATCGCGGACGTCGTGATGAAGCTCGCGAGCAGCTCGCCCGACACGTTCGACAAGGCGACCTCGGCGGTGCTCAAGCTGCTGCAGCGCACGGCCTACCAGCTCCAGGGTGACGCGAACCTGCGCGCGCAGCTCGAGCAGATCAGCGAAAAGTACATGAACGACGTCTTCAACCCGAAGTACGTCGACGCCCCGGGCGTGGTCTACGAGAGCTACGCGGGCCGCTCGAACCTCCGGGCCGGCCTCGGCGTGTGCGACGATGGCGTCTACCCGAACGAGCCCTCCAAGGTCGACAGCGCCCAGTCGTTCCTGCTCCCCTCGGCGATCATCCTCGAGCGGGGGCTGCCAGTCCGCGTCAACGACGGCCTCGTCACGGTCGAGAGCGCGAAGTGGGGCACGTTCATGATGTGCGTCCCGGCCGACCACATGAAGGAGGTCGGGCAGCTCAACATCGACGGGACGAACCTCCAGACCTTCGACCACAAGAAGTTCTACCGCCAGGTCGTCGAGCGCATCCGCATGCGCGGGCTCTGAGCGGCCCGCTCAGAGGTCCTGCGGGAGCCCGGCGCGTGCCCAGAGGGTCGTGCCGATGAGGTACACGACCAAGAGCCCCGCGCCCGCGTAGGTGGCCCCGATGCAGTCGGCGCGGCTCACGTTGCGCGGGCCGCGCACCCGGAGGAAGGCGAGCATGGCGAGGGGGGCGGCCACCATGAGCAGCTCGCGCGCCGTGATCGCGCGCGCGAGGCGGCCCGCCACCAGCACCCCGATCGGCACGACGCAGAGCCCGACGACGATGCGTCCCGCCGCCTCCACGCCGTGCACCACCGGGTAGGTGGGCACGCCGACGGCCGTGTCGCCCTCGACGTCGCGCAGGTCGTAGAGCACCTCGAAGCTCTGTTCGAAGAGGAAGAAGAACGCGAGCACGCACGCGATCGCCGCCGGCGAGGCGGTGCGTGGCGGTCCGTCGGCCAGCAGCGGGTAGAAGCCCACCGAGAGCACGAACATGAAGGCGCTGACGCCGTTCTTCAGCCCGTAGAGGTCCTTGAAGCGCTTGCGCCCGCGCGGAGTGGGCACGTAGCGAAAGCTGTACCCCAGGCCGAGGGCGTGAAAGAGCACGCGGAGCGACGCCAGCGCGGGCGTGGTGACGAAGAAGCCGAGCACGAGCGAGCCTACGAGCACGGCGAGCGTGGCCACCACGATCGCCCGCGCGTGCCGCGCGACGAGCTCGGTGGCCGCGATGCCGTTCAGGCGATCCTCCTCGACGTCGGTCGCGCGGTTCAGCAGGTTGACGATGCACCAGTCGAGCCCGCACACGAGGGCCACCCCGACGAAGGTGGTCCCGCGGAAGAGTGTCCCGAAGACGAGCGCGGCGCAGGCCGCGATGACGACGATGTGGAAGCGGAGCGCGGACAGAGCTTCGTTCATGGCGAGACCTCGCCGCAGGCTCGGG
>CAZHGG010000164.1:0-7389 GCA_964531755.1 uncultured Polyangiaceae bacterium | reverse complement strand
CTCGCCAGCGACCGTCGTTCGACCCTCCGGGCCTCACTCCGTGGTTCATGGCGAGACCTCGCCGCTGGCTCGGGCTCGCCAGCGACCGTCGTTCGACCCTCCGGGCCTCACTCCGTGGTTCATGGCGAGGTCCTACCCCAAGTCGTCGCAGCGTCGAAGCGTCCTCGCGCAGGCGCCGAAGACGCGTCGAGCGCGCCCCGGTGTGGGGCACGCTCGACGAGAGAGAGCGCGCGCCGCGGCGCTACTTCTTGGCGGGCTTCGCCGCGGGCTTCGCGGCGGGCTTCGCCGCGGGCTTCGCGGGCTTCGCCGGCGCGGGCGGCGCCGGGGGCGGCGGCGCGGCCTTCTCGTCGACGATGTGGAACTCGACGCGGCGGTTGTTCTGGCGCCCCGCCGGCGTCTCGTTCGAGTCGATGGGCTTCTCCTGGCCGAAGCCCGCGCTCGACAGGCGCCCCTTGTCGACGCCGTGCGCCGTGAGCCACTTGACGACGGACGCCGCGCGGTCGGCGCTGAGCCGCTTGTTCTTCGCCGGGATGCCCTGGGAGTCGGTGTGCCCCTCGACGCTGACCGCCTTGATCTCGGGGTGATCGGTCATGACCTTGAGCACGGCCTCGAGGACCTCCTCGCTCTCGCGGCCGGGCAGGATCTGCGCGCTCGCCGTCTTGAACTTGACTTGGTCAAGGATCTTGATGACACCCGCCTGCACGAACGCCTTGGGGCAGCCGTTGCGCTTGGGGTCGGGGTCGGGCTTGCCGGGCTCGTCGGGGCACGCGTCCTGATCGTTGAGCACGCCGTCCTTGTCGCGATCGGTGTCCGGGCACCCGTTGGTCTTCGGATCGCTCGTCTTCAGGCCGGGCTTGTCGGGGCACGCGTCGTTCGCGTCGATGACGCCGTCGCCGTCCGAGTCGGCCGGGCACCCGTTCTTCGCGGGGTCCTGGTGGCGCACGCCCGGCACGTCGACGCACGCGTCGTCCTTGTCATAGATGCCGTCCTTGTCCTTGTCGGAGGGGCAGCCGTTCGTGCGGGGGTCGTCGGTCTTCACGCCGCGGACGTCGACGCACGCGTCGTCGGTGTCGAGGATGCCGTCCCCGTCGGAGTCCTTCGGCGCCTCGGGCGGGCAGCCGTGCTTCGAGACGTCGTCGCTCGGGACGCCCTTCACGTCGGGGCACGCGTCGTCCTTGTCCAGGATGCCGTCCCCGTCGCGGTCGGTGATGATCTTGATCTCCGGCTGGTACTCGACGTTGAGCAGCACGCGCGCCTGCGGCGAGCCGAACCCGCGCGTGAAGCCGGTGCCGACACCCGCGCCGAAGCGCACGGCGCCCGCCGTGTAGTGCGCGCCGAAGAGGCCCTCGACCGGCGTGGTGCGCTTGGCGAAGGCGGCGCTCGTGCCGTCGGGGTTCTTGGTGACGGTGGTCGCGAGGTTCACCTCGGGGCCGACCATGAGCTTCTTGTCGAGCACGTGGAGGCCCACGGCGCCGCCGAGCAAGAGCTCGGTGCCCACGGCGGCCTCCGCGAACGGCTGGTCCCGGAGGCGGATGTTGACGCCCGCCCGCGCCGAGTAGGCGATGACCCCGACGTCGCCCGACACGTTGAGGTGCGGCGCGACGCGCGCGCTGCCGTCACCGAGGTAGTTCTCCTGGCTTCCGGTGGGGAGCCAGAAGCGGCTGCCGACGCCGAACCGCAGCGGCCCCGATGGATCGCCCGCGACGCGGAGATCGAGGGCGAGGCGGAGATCGCCGATGCCCTGCTCCTTCGGCGGCGACGCGAACTGCGCGCCGCGGAACGTGCCCGTGTGCCCGTCGTTGTAGAGCGCCACCGGCAGGTTCAGGCCGAGCCGCAACCGCTCGAAGAGCACGACGCTCGCGCCAAGGTGGGCGAGGAGCTGGTTTCGCACGACCGAGTTCTGGACGGACCCGTCGGCGTTGTAGATGACGAGCGGGCGGTAGACGTACTCGCCGACGACGCCGAGCGAGGGCCGCACCTTCCCGCGGTAGTCCATGGAGTCTTGCGCGAACCACTCGCTGCCCCGCTCCGAGGGCTCGAACTTGCTGACGGCGAAGCCCGTGGCCTGCTGCGCGGACGCCGCGCCCCCGTGGAGCGTGAGCGCGAGCCCGGTGAGCGTGGCGAGCGAGGCGGCGAAAAGTGAACGAGCTCTCATTGAATCGATCCTCAGCGAGTGGGGAGGCGTTGGCGAGGGTCTTTCGACAGGCGCGCGCGCTCAGGCTACCGGCAATCGAAGCCGAAAGTCCACGACGGGCGCGACCGGCGTCAGGCGGCGTCGGGGAGCTCGGAGGCGCACGCCTTGCATTTTTTGGCCTTGAGCGGCACGTCGGAGAGGCAGAGCGGGCACTCCTTCGTGCTCGGCGGAGGCTCCTTCCGGCCCATGATCTTCGAGACGAAGATGAAGAGCACGAGCGCCACGACGAGGAAATCGAGGACCGAGCCCGCGAGCGCGCCGTACTTCACGGCCACGACGTCCTCGGGCTTCGGGGCGTCGCGGAGCACCCACTTGAGCTCCTTCCAGTTGCCGCTCGGCATCACAATCGACACGAGCGGCATGATGAGGAAGTCGACCAGGCCGGAGACGATCTTTCCGAACGCTCCGCCGATGATGACGCCGACGGCGAGGTCGACCACGTTCCCTTTGAAGGCGAACTTCTTGAAGTCTTCGATGAAGGCCATGGCGCTCAGTACCTCAACTCGCGCCCGCGGGACAAACCTCCCCAGCGCGCGACCGCCTCTGCACGGGTCGGGCCAAGCGAGAACACCAGGGGAAATGCGCCCGGCGCCGCTTTTCTGCGGGCTCGCCGCCTCACCCCTGCGGTCGACAAGCGGCACGACGGCGGCGGCAGGTTCTTGTAGGCTCCGCGCATGACCGACCCGCCGACCGCGCGCACGCTCGAGGGGGAGACGGCGCCCAAGTTCGCGAAGTCCGTGGCGGCGCCCCGCCTCCGGCTCACCGTCGAGCGCGAGGCCGGCGCCGCAGCGAGCCGCTCGATGACGATCGACGGAGACCGGGTGCGCGTGGGCTCGCACGAGAGCAACGACCTGGTGCTCGTCGATCCGATGGTGTCGCGCTTCCACTTCCAGCTCCTCCGCGAGCGGGCGGCGTGGCGCCTCCTCGACACGGGCTCGCGCAACGGGACGACCATCCACGGGGTCCGGGTGCGCGACGGCGAGCTCACGGCGCCGGAGGCCGTGCTGGAGCTCGGCGAGTCGCGCGTGCGCGTCACCGAGCAGCCGAGCGAGACCGAGCTCGAGATCCTCGATCAGGCGACCTTCGGCGATCTCTACGGGCGCTCGACCGCCATGCAGCGGCTCTTCGCGATCTTGACGCGGGTCGCGGCGCACGACACGAACGTGCTCATCGAGGGCGAGAGCGGCACCGGCAAGGAGCTCGTCGCCGGCGAGATCGTCCGCCGGGGGGCGCGCGCGCGAAAGCCCTTCGTCGTGGTCGACTGCAGCGCGATCTCCCCGAACCTCATCGAGTCGGAGTTGTTCGGTCACCTGCGCGGCGCGTTCACCGGCGCCGACCGCGAGCGCGCGGGCGCCTTCGAGACGGCGAACGGCGGGACGGTGTTCCTCGACGAGATCGGCGAGCTGCCGCTCGACATGCAGCCGAAGCTCCTCCGCGCGCTCGAGGCGCGCGAGGTCCGGCGCCTCGGCGAGGCCACGACGCGCAAGGTCGACGTCCGCGTCATCGCCGCCACGAACCGCCAGCTCGAGCGCGAGGTCAACGAGGGCCGCTTCCGGGAGGACCTCTACTTCCGCCTGTCGGTGGTCACGGTGCGCGTGCCCGCGCTCCGCGAGCGCCCCGAGGACGTGCCGCTGCTCGTGCGCGCCTTCATCGACGCGCTCGACGCGCAGGCCTCCGCGCACCTCTTCACCCCTGAGGTGATGGCCGACCTCGCCCGGCAGCCGTGGCCCGGGAACGTGCGCGAGCTGCGCAACTACGTCGAGCGCGCGGTGGTCCTCCAGGACGTGGACGGCGCGCCCCCGCCGTTGCGGGACGAGACACGCGGATCGGGCGTGAGGGTGTGGGACCTCAGCGCCTCCTTCCGCGACGCCAAGGAGGAGGCCGTGAGCGAGTTCGAGCGCGCGTACCTCACGGCCCTCATGGAGTGGGCCGGCGGCAACGTGAGCCGCGCGGCCCGGAAGGCGAAGATGGACCGAATGAACCTGCACCGGCTCGTCCAGCGCTACAACCTGAAGGCGACGCGAGGGCTCCGCGACTGACCGCCGTCGCGTTCGTGGCCCACGGCACGGGAAATGCTTTAGACCTGACGAATGCGCCGTCCCCGGGGTCTCTCGCTTCGCACCAAGTGGTCGCTGGCCCTGTTGGGCACCGCGCTCCTCCCCCTCCTCGGGCTCGGTCCGCTGGCCCTCCGCCTGCAGCGGCGCGGCCTCATCGCGTCCGAGACCGCGCTCCAGGCCGCCGTCGCGTCGCAGACCACCAAGTCGGTCACGTTCGCGGTCACCTCCGCTTCGGACGCGTCCCACCGGATCGGCCTCTTGCTCACGAGCGCATCGAGCGCCTCCGAGCGCGATCCCGAGGCGGGCGCGAACCTCATCGCGCTCGCCAAGGCGGAGGTGGAGAGCGCCGAGACCCTCGCGTCCCTCGTGGTCTACGACGCAGAGGGCGCGTACATCGACGAGATCACCCGGGCGACCAAGGGCGCCCAGGCGCCCGCGGTCGGGAAGGCCCCGCTCCCCGCGGCCCTGCGGAGCACCGCCGAGCGCGAGGGCTCCGCGTGGGCGCGCGCCGAGACGCCTGGCGACCCGTCGCTCGACGCCCTCACCTACGTCGAGCCCCTGAAGGCCGGCGGCAAGACCACCGGCTTCGTGCGCGCCTACCTCGCGCCTGGGGCGCTCTCGCGGCTCGTCGGGTCGGTGGCCTCCGACCGCTTCGGTGACAAGGGGCGCGACGCCGTCTTGCTGGCGGACGACGAGCTGCGCGTCGTGGCGATCGCCCCCGGCGCGAGCCTGAAGGTCGGCGACTCACTCCGTGGAAAGTACATGTTCTCCGCGATGGACCCGGGCACGATCCACTGGGACGTGCCGTTCCAGGGCGCCACCGGCACGTACGTGGGGCCGGACGGCGAGCCCTCGCGCGCCGCGTTCAGCACGCTCGCCCGGCACAAGTGGCTCGCGGTCGTGCAGCGGCCCGAGCGCGAGAGCCTCGCCGCGCTGCGCGACACTCAGCGCGCCTTCGCGCTCGCGCTCTTCGGCGCGGCGCTCTTCGCCGTCGTCCTCGGGGGGCTCCTCGCGGCGCGCTCGACGCGGCCGATCGAGGCGCTCGTCGACCTCGCGAGGCGCCTCGGACGACGAGAGTTCGAGGCCCGCGCGGACGTGCGCACCGGGGACGAGCTCGAGGAGCTCGGCGCAGCGCTCGGCGAGATGGCGAGCTCGATCGAGGCCGGCGAGGCGGAGATCGCCCGAAAGACGGTCGTCGAGGCGCAGCTCTCGCGCTACCTGCCCGGGGAGCTCGCGCGCTCGATCGCCGACGGCACGCGCGCGATCGCGCTCGGCGGCGAGCGGCGCCCCGTCAGCGTGGTGTTCGCCGACATCGCGTCGTTCACTTCGTTCGCGGAGCGCTCGTCGCCGGAGGCGGTGGTGGCCTTCTTGAACGAGGTCTTCTCCATCCTCTCGGAGGTCGTCTTCCGGCACGGGGGCATGGTCGACAAGTTCATGGGCGACTGCATCATGGCCGTCTTCGGCGCCACCGAGGACCAGCCCGACCACGCCGAGCGCGCGCTCGCGGCCGCCGAGGACATGCACCGCTTCGTCGAGACCCAGGCCGCCGACTGGAAGGCCAAGTACGGCTTCGACGTGAGGCTCGGCGTCGGCGTGACCTCCGGGGAGGCGCTCGTGGGCAACCTCGGCAGCGAGACGCGGATGGAGTTCACAGCCATCGGCGACACCGTGAACACGGCCGCGCGCCTCGAGAACCTCGCGCAGGCCGGCCAGACGCTCGTGTCGTCGGAGACCGCGCGCGCCGTGGGCGACGCCTACGAGCTGCGCCCCCTCGGACCACACCCCCTGCGCGGGAAGCGCGAACCCGTCGAGCTGTTCGAGCTCGTGGTCTAGCGTGGGGTAGAGAGCAGCCATGGCCGACCGCACCCGCGACAACCTCACCGCGTCCCCGATCTCGCGCGACGGCGAGCCCGCGCTCGGCCCCTGCCCGTCTTGCGGCACGCCGCTCGACGGCCTGCGAGCGTGCACGATCTGCGGGCACGTGCTCCCCGATCCGCGCCTCGGGACGGTGCTCGCCGGCAAGTACCGGCTCGACTCCGTGCTGGGGGAGGGCGGCATGGGCATCGTGTACCGCGCGACGCACGTCGAGCTCGGCGAGCCGCTCGCCGTGAAGTTCCTGAAGGCCGCGTGGGCGGTGCGCCCCGAGTTCCGCGCGCGCTTCCGCCGCGAGGCGGTGATCCTCGCCCGCCTCCGCCACCCCGGCATCGTCTCGGTGCTCGACTTCGGCGAGCTCGGCGGAGAGCTCTACATGGCGATGGAGCTCATCGCCGGCGTCGCGCTCGCGGACGTGATCGCGAAGGACGGCGCGCCGATCGCGCGGCTCCGCGTGGCGCCCATCTTCGACGAGCTCCTGGCGGTCATCGAGGCCGCGCACGACGCGGGGATCGTCCACCGCGACCTGAAGCCCGAGAACGTCATGCTGGTGCCCGCGAAGGACCGCGCCGAGCGCGTCAAGGTGCTCGACTTCGGCATCGCGTTCCTCGAGGGAGAGGAGGGGGCGCAGCGGCTGACCGAGACCGGCACGGTGCGCGGCACGCCGCACTACATGGCGCCGGAGCAGTGCAAGGGCGCGCACGTCGGGCCGGAGGCGGACATCTACGCGGTGGGCGTCATGCTCTTCGAGGCCCTCACGGGGACCACGCCGTTCGACTCGAGCGGCGCGTCGGGGCTCATGGTCCAGCACATGTTCGTCGAGCCGCCGCGCCTGGCGGACTCGGGCGTCAAGCCCGAGGTGTCGCGCGGCCTGGAGGAGCTCGTGGGGCGCGCGCTCGCGAAGCGACCGGAAGACCGCCCCACCGCGCGCGCGATGCGCGAGGAGCTCACCAGCGTCTTCCGCGGGACGGACTTCGCGGCGTTCGCCGACCGGGCCGCCCTCGAGCGCTCGCGCATGGCGGCCCTCTCCCGGAGCGACCGCGCGATCACCGGCGTCGGCAGCGCCCAGCCTGGCGGCCCCGCGCCGGCGGGTGATGGCGCGGCGGTGGTGCTGTGGCTCGACGACGCGGACCGCGCCTCCGAGCTCCGCTCCGCCCTCGCCGTGCACGGGGTCCACGGCCACGTGCACCTCGGCGGCGCGCCGCCCGGCCCCGACGTGGCGGCCGGCCGCGCGGTCAAGGCGCTCGTGATCGGGCGCCATGAGGG